>NZ_JASPJR010000008.1:0-125744 GCF_030232065.1 Corynebacterium sp. MSK032
GAGCTATTCTTTGGTGATTTGTGGTGTGTGGTCTGGGGTTATGGTGGCATGCGGACACACTTTTCTTTACTTAACCCGGCTCTGGATTAAGCGGGGGGCAGGGGCTCGAGTTAGAGGCTCGAGTTAGAGGTCAGCCACTCATCGATGAGCTATTCACTTATGGTTCCGCTGGGGCTCATCGATAAGTGAATAGATTATCCATAAGTGCGCGCCAAATGTCTGCAAACGTGACAAGAAATACCACTGCCTACCTGCTGATTTGTGCTTAGTGGTGATTTCGGGTTAATCTTTGCAAGGCTTCACGGAGAGCACAGAGCGAAACGAAGCGGTCAACAATTGGCCACAGAGTTACGTGCTGGGTTTAACGGATGCTGATGCCCCCTTAGCTCAGTCGGCAGAGCGTTTCCATGGTAAGGAAAAGGTCGACAGTTCGATTCTGTCAGGGGGCTCTGTTCTTTTATACGGACTTATGTCCGGTAGAGAATAGGGGCGATGTAGCTCAGATGGTGAGAGCGCACGACTCATAATCGTGAGGTCGGGGGTTCGATCCCCCCCATCGCTACTACGGACAGTGATGTTCGTCGAACCCCGCCTTGATTATGCAGCAATGCAGTAAGGTGGGACATTGTCAGCTAAGGACTGAAAAGTTCTTTCGCTGGTGGTGAAGGGGCGTGGCTCAATTGGTAGAGCAGCGGTCTCCAAAACCGCAGGTTGCAGGTTCGAGTCCTGTCGCCCCTGCAAGTACCCGTCATCCAGGGCGTATGAAAATGCGTCTGGGTGGCGGGTTTTTCGTTTATGTTCGGTGGCGGTGGGGCAATGCGAGTTACTGACTGCGTTTATGACAAAAACAGCCCGAAAAATGGCTTGAAAGTGTCATAAACCCATACAGTTTCACATTTGCAGCCCCAAGTTCGCATCCCCGAGCGAGCGGCCGAAGCGAGCAGCCCGTGGCTCTTTGGGGTTGTCAGAATCGAATCTCGAAGCCTGCGGTTCCCACGAAGGGCATTTCTTCGATAGTGTGGATTATCGGCTAGAATTTACGCACTGAACCAGACTTGCTCTGCACAGTGGGGGCTTGGCTCCGGAGAACTTCCCCGGAGTTTGCCCTTGAAGAATTCACGTTTGAGTTTCACTGTGCAGTATCTTTAGGTCTCATATGCACGAAGTAGCGAAGGAGCATCGTGTCTGAGGAAAACCAGACTTTCCAGGCGGCGGCTCGCCCGTCCGGTAAGCGCCAGGCGACGGGCGCGCAGACCACCGTGGCGAAGAAGCCTGCGCGTGAGAAGGAGACCAACGAGCTTTCGACTCGTAACCCTTTGGTTTTCATCAAGCAGGTTGTTGACGAGCTGCGCAAGGTGATTTGGCCGACCGGCCGCCAGATGGTCACCTACAGCATCATCGTGATTCTGTTCCTGATTGCCATGATCGCTCTCGTGTGGGGTGTGGACACGCTGGCCGGTCTGGGTGTCCGATCGGTGTTGGGCAAGTAATCGGTTATACTGTTTCGCAGTGATGCTTTTCATCCCGCCTCCGAGTTCCGGACGGCGGGATTATTCGTTAGCGCAGCTGGTGTCTGGCTGTGCGAAGTGATTGCGGATGGCATATTGGCTCTTAAGACTCTTTAGGCGAAGATGCCAATGTCGCGAACCGTTGATGTAGATACAAGAGGGGTTAGCACGACATGAATGATGGTCAGAATATTTTCTCCGACGCCCAGTCCGCGGATGCTGCCGCAACTGAGCAGGATGCGCAGGGCGCACCGGCTCAGGTAGAAGCTCCGGCCGAGGGTGCAGCCGACGCAGCCGCAGCTGACACTGCTGCAGCAGAAGCAGCGCCGGCAGAGGAGACTGCCGCTGACGCTGAGGCACAGGCAGCTGCTGACGCAGATGCCGAGTACCGTAAGCGCCTGCGCGAGTTCCAGCGTGAGCTCAAGCGTCGTCCGGGCGACTGGTACATCATCCAGTGCTACTCCGGCTACGAGAACAAGGTGAAGACCAACCTGGAAATGCGCGCCCAGACCATGGGTGTCGATGAGCAGATCCACGAGGTCATCGTTCCGGTTGAGGAAGTCGAAGAGCGCAAGGACGACGGCAAGAAGAAGATCGTTAAGCGCAAGCTGCTGCCGGGCTACGTTCTGGTTCGTATGAGCCTGGATGACCCGTCCTGGTCCGTCGTCCGCGACACCCCGGGTGTTACTTCCTTCGTCGGTAGCGAGGGCCAGCCGTCCAAGGTCAAGATTCGCGAGGTCGCTAAGTTCCTCATGCCGAAGGAGACCATCACCGCGGACGCCGCTGAAGAAGCTGCAAATGCCGACGGTGAGCTGGCTGTCGCAGCGGCGCCGCAGGCGGAGAAGAAGGCCGTCGCCATCGACTACGAGGTCGGCGAGTCCGTCACCATCCTGTCCGGTCCGTTCGCATCTGTGGCTGCGACCATCTCCGAGATCGACCCGGACACCGGCCGCATGAAGGCTCTGGTTTCCATCTTCGGCCGTGAGACCCCGGTCGAGCTGGGCATCGATGAGGTCGAGAAGCTGAACTAGGCCCGACCTCAAGCCAGGCGCAGAGCCAAGCGGAGAGCACCGCCAAGCCAAGCGCCGAGCAAGGCACCAGCTAGCTCGCTCGCGCAACCAATCCGGTAACGGATTTTGATGCACGCCATACGCTGCGGTAACGTAGCCAGGCGTGCATTTTTGTGCCTTGAGCACAGATGCGCCAAGTAATTCGTATCCCCGGTGGCTGGCACCAACTCAATGACCAGCGCCAGTGGCCATGATGGTCGAGGGCGCAAGGGTCGTCGTAAAGCGTCGGCATCCGGACGGGGTGAGTCGCCTTTTCATCGGGGCGGCGTGCCCCGGTAACTAGGAAGTAGGTTAATCCGATGGCTCCGAAGAAGAAGCTTTCTGCGATTATTAAGCTGCAGATCCAGGCTGGTCAGGCTAACCCGGCTCCGCCGGTTGGTCCGGCACTGGGTGCTCATGGTGTCAACATCATGGAGTTCTGCAAGGCTTACAACGCAGCAACTGAGAACCAGCGTGGCAACGTTGTCCCGGTTGAAATCTCTGTCTACGAAGACCGCTCCTTCACCTTCGTTCTGAAGACCCCGCCGGCAGCTAAGCTGCTGCTGAAGGCCGCTGGCATTCAGAAGGGCTCTGGCGTTCCGCACACCAACAAGGTCGGTTCCGTGACCTGGGAGCAGTGCAAGGAAATCGCCGAGCTGAAGAAGCCGGACCTGAACGCTAACGACATCGAGATGGGTGCACGCATCATCGCCGGTACCGCTCGTTCCATGGGCATCACCGTCGAGGGCGCTAAGTAAACCGTCAGCGTTTAGCTGCTCCTTCATCAAGTGGTAGGGCCAGCTTCGGCCCGCTACACACCACAATCCAACCATTTCACTTAATTGAGATTGGACTTTTCATGAGCAAGAACTCTAAGGCATACCGCGCCGCCGCCGAGAAGATCGACGCCGGCCGCATTTACTCTCCGCTCGAGGCCGCTAACCTGGCCAAGGAGACTTCCTCCAAGAACTACGACGCCACCATCGACGTCGCCATCCGCCTGGGCGTTGACCCGCGCAAGGCTGACCAGCTGGTTCGCGGCACTGTCTCCCTGCCGAACGGCACCGGTAAGACCGTCCGCGTTGTCGTCTTCGCTGCTGGCGAGAACGCCACCAAGGCTGAAGAGGCCGGCGCTGACTTCGTTGGCTCCGAGGAGCTGATCGAGAAGATTCAGGGCGGCTGGACCGACTTCGACGCTGCCATCGCAACTCCGGACCAGATGGCCAAGGTTGGTCGCGTGGCTCGCATCCTCGGCCCGCGTGGTCTGATGCCGAACCCGAAGACCGGCACCGTTACCCCGGATGTCGCTAAGGCTGTCACCGAGATCAAGGGCGGTAAGATTTCCTTCCGCGTTGACAAGGCTGCAAACCTGCAGGCTGTTATCGGTAAGGCTTCCTTCGACGCTGAGAAGCTGGCCGAGAACTACGGTGCGCTTATCGACGAGCTGATGCGCCTCAAGCCGTCCGCTGCTAAGGGTAAGTACCTGAAGAAGATCACCGTCTCCGCCACCAACGGCCCGGGCATCCCGGTTGACACCAGTGTGATCAAGGACTACACCGCCTAAATCAGCATCAGCCGATAGGCGAGTGTGCTCTTCACGAGTCACTCGAGAGTGACTCTGAGCAAAGCTCTTTAAAACCGCCGCCGCGCGCACTTTCCAGAGTGTGTGAGGTGGCGGTTTTGCATTGGCATAAGGGGTATCGATAGCGCGGTGGGGGCTTGGGCGCGGTAGACGTCGTAAAGCGAATTGCTAATCCAAACAACTAATCCAGGCGAAATGGACTCACAGCCAAAGTTTGTTGCTTAAAATCGCGACTATGACGTTAATTTTGGAACCCGAAGAAGGGCTGGAGGCGCTCGGCGAGATTAATCGCCTGGCGCAGCTCGACGACGGTTCCGGAATTATTGAATCGCAGCTCATCTCGTATCTCGACTCGTTGGGCGACGACGCCTATGACATGCCCTGCCTGCGCATCGCGGGACAGACTCTGCTGGGCGAGGTACTGACGGGGCTAGGGGAGGACGAGCGCGTAGCTGAGGTCCTTCGCCGCAATATCCAGGACTCTGTGGTGCTTCCGGGGATGAGTGAGGAGGAAGCTCTGCAAGCTCGGGCGGCGCAGGTCGTGGTCGTGCGGCTGTTGCGCATCATCGCGCGGATGGAGGCCGTCGAGCTGCGCAATGTCGTGGCGCAGCAGTGCCTGGCATCGCAGATCCCGCCGGTTGTGCGCGTGGCACTGACACTCACCGTGGATATTCTCGACGCCGCCAGATTGGACGCACATCCCGACGACATGGTGCGCGTGGTGCTCGACTACGCCGACCAAGTGCTCTGGCTTGCCGACGACAACCTGAATGCGTACTTTGCCGAGCTCGAGATGATTGTCCAGCAACGTGAGAAGGACCTGGAGTTCGGCCGCTTCGGAGAGCCAGGTGCGGCGCGGTTTGGATAGGCGATTTGGTTAATTGCCAGGGTCTGGTATAAAGTTTCTTCACGAAGTTTGACCGGCTTCCAATCGGTACCAACATCGAGTTGGGAAGATGGAGGTTGGTACTCAAGTTTCACCGAAGACCGTCGGTCATTCGCTTTGAAAGAAGCGGATTGAAGGTTTCATTGTAGGAATACAGTGAGCGGCCCACGCAGGAGGACTTGGAAGCGCTTGCGCAGTTTGACTTCACCTGCTGGCCTTGGGGTTGGCGGAGTTGAAGTGGAACACGCCACAAGAATTGTGCGCCCCATCCTTGTGCGAGGATTGGGGCGTTTGTTGTATTTGCGCAAAAGAATCCTTCACTTGGCCGAGCGGAAAATTGCAAAGACCAGGAAGGAGGCGAGAGTACACATGGCAGCAAATGCTGAGAAGATTGCAGCTGTTGCAGCGCTGAAGCAGGACGTTGAAGAGTCCAACGCTATCGTGCTGACTGAGTACCGCGGCCTGTCCGTTGCGGAAATCACGGAACTGCGTCGCGCCCTCGGTGCTGATGTTAAGTACTCCGTCGCCAAGAACACCATGATCAAGATCGCTGCCGACGAGGCAGGGATTGAGGGTCTTGATGAGCACCTGAACGGCCCGACTGCAGTCGCCTTCATCAAGGGCGAGGCTGTGGATGCGGCTAAGGCGATTAAGAAGTTCGCCGGTGACAACAAGAACCTCGTGATCAAGGGCGGCTACATGGACGGTGCTGCAATGGATGCAGCACAGTTCGAGGCTCTTGCGGATATGGATAACCGTGAGACCACGCTGGCAAAGCTGGCTGGTGCCTTCAACGGCGTTCTGGCGAACGTCGCTGGCCTGCTCGACGCTCCGACCTCCTCGGTTGCCCGCCTTGCTGCGGCACTCGAGGAAAAGAAGTAATCCCGAGCGGCTCGCGATCTACGCGAACTAAATCACGCGAAAAACTTTTCAATATCACTTTGACGGCTTCGACCCCAGGGATCTCTGAGGGGAGCGGCCGCACCACACTCATAGGAGAATATCCATGGCTAAGTACACCACTGAGGAACTGCTCGAGGCTTTCAAGGAAATGACCCTCGTTGAGCTCACCGAGTTCAAGAAGGCTTTCGAGGAAGAGTTCGACGTCACCGCTGCTGCTCCGGTTGCAGTTGCTGCTGCAGGCGCTGCTGGCGGCGAGGCTGCTGCTGAGGAGAAGGACGAGTTCGACGTCGTCCTCGAGGACGCTGGCGCTAAGAAGATCGGCGTTATTAAGGCTGTCCGTGAGATCGTCTCCGGCCTGGGCCTGAAGGAGGCTAAGGAGATGGTTGAGTCCGCTCCGAAGGCTATCCTGGAGGGTGCTTCCAAGGACGACGCTGAGGCTGCTAAGGCTAAGCTGGAAGAGGCTGGCGCAAAGGTTGCCCTCAAGTAATTCAATTACTTGCCTCGGCCCCGGTAGTGGCCTAAAGCTACCAATTCTGACCGCCAGTTCTGGGCTTCGTGCCCGGGGTTGGCGGTTCTTTTGTATCTGGGGCCTTTGCTAACCCACCTGACCCGGGCAAAACCTCACTAATCTCACCCGTCACAGGGAGTTGAGGCAAAAACCAGCCCACTCATTGTCTTGATTACCCTTATTGGCCTGTAAAGTATCTAACATGCTCTCACGGCCGAGAATTTTGTCTATCCTTCTGTTGGGTCTAGGCACCGCACTGCTTGCTGCTGGCATTTTGCTGCCCAAAGTGCTCAATGTTGATCCCAAAATGCCGCTTGACCTGCCGCCGGTGTCGTATACCCTGCGGGCGGAAGACGGCGTATCCACCAGGATTAACGAAGAGGGCAAGCGGGAGGAAGTGCACTCGCCGCTGCAGCGACAGCTCCATGGCGTGCTCATCGAACCCGCGGATGCGGACAAGGTTTCGCTCCGTGTCGGTGTGACTGAAATGCGTGAGCTTCCCCCTGAGGTCATAGGCACCGACCCGCTGACGGAGCTTATCGAGGCCAATATCTGGACAGTTACCATCGACCGCCTCACTGGCGAGGCGCTGGCTCCTGCGACGCTTGTCGACCGCATGGCAGGCGTTCCACGGTCAGTGGCTTTCGAGGGGAACTGGGTGAAGCTTCCGGCCGACACGGAGGAAAAGGAATACCTGATCTTTGATGATCTCCTCCACGATTCCTTGCCGGCAAAGTTTGTCGGGGAAGAGGAGCGCGGCGGTAACCGTGTCCTGCATTTCCGTCAGGACATTGAGAAGACGAATCTCGCCCAGAAGTACCGTTCTTACGTCTCTCAGCTAACCCAGGATGACAAGTCCGGCTTCCTCCAGTACCAGGGCACCCGTGATTTGTGGGTTGAGCCCAAGTCTGGCTCGGTCATCGATATGGCCGAGGACATCCACCTTTGGTGGGAGACCCGCGACGGCGAGCCGATCATGGACTACCTGCGCTTCAACGGCAAGATGGACGAAGGCCTTTCCAATCAGCTTCTCTTTGGCGCAATACAGAATTTCCAGCGCCCAGCTCTAGAGCCGTGGTCAATCGGTCTCATTACGTCCGGTTCGATTCTGGTATTCATCGCAATCGTGGGCATCGTGCGTCCTTCGACCCGTCGTAAAGCAGAGTAACGCTTTACGACGGCCATAGCGCCCAGGCCTCACCCTTTATATCGGTGACGGGTGAATGCGACACGCCCGATTTGTCAAGTTGTACTAGACAACTACCAGTTTTTGATATAGGCTAAATCGTTGCGCTGGAATTAGTGTATCTGTCGCCAGCTCTTTTATAGTTTGCGCTCGGGGCTCGGGGCTATTATGTAGCACCGTTTTTCGTGCATCTAGCTGTTAAAGGAGTTGCCGCGGCGCCGCCGTTAGGGCTCGGGGGCTCGCCTTTTAAAGGCTGGTCTTGGGGGCCAAGCGGCGGGGGAATCACTTTCGTGTGTGACCAAAGGTTAGACGCAAAGTATCCCGGTGCGCAACAGAAATAATTCCTGCAACTTGAATCGCGTATAAACCAAGCGGGCGGAGCGCACCACCGGTTGCCGGTGTGCTCCACCGCGTGAGGTGCTGGAAGGACGCATCTTGGCAGTCTCCCGCCAGACCAAGGCAGTAACCGGTATTCCCGGAGCTTCGAAGAGGTACTCGTTTGCAAAGATTCAGGAGCCGATTGCGGTTCCTGGTCTGCTCGACCTGCAGCGTGAGTCTTTCGCATGGCTCATTGGCACGCCTGAGTGGCGTGCTCGTCGCCAGGAGGAGCTCGGAGAAGACGCTCGGGTTACCAGCGGTCTCGAAGATATTCTAGAAGAGCTCTCTCCGATCGAGGACTACTCCCAGAAGATGTCCCTGACGCTGTCGGACCCATGGTTCGACTCCGTCAAGAACACCGTGGATGAGTCCAAGGATAAGGACATCAACTACTCGGCTCCCCTCTACGTCACCGCGGAGTTCACCAACCGCGAGACCGGTGAGATTAAGAGCCAGACTGTCTTCATCGGCGACTTCCCGATGATGACGGATAAGGGTACGTTCATCGTCAACGGAACTGAGCGTGTCGTTGTTTCTCAGCTGGTGCGCTCTCCGGGCGTCTACTTCGATGAGACCATCGACAAGTCCACCGAGCGCCCGCTGCACTCGGTGAAGATTATTCCGTCGCGCGGTGCGTGGCTGGAGTTCGACGTCGACAAGCGGGACACCGTCGGCGTTCGTATTGACCGTAAGCGTCGCCAGCCGGTCACGGTTCTGCTGAAGGCTTTCGGCTGGACCACTGAGGAAATCAAGGAGCGCTTCGGCTTCTCTGAGATTATGATGGCCACCCTGGAGAAGGACGGTGTTGCAAACACCGACGAGGCTCTGCTGGAGATTTACCGCAAGCAGCGCCCGGGTGAGCCGCCGACGCGCGAGTCCGCGCTGGCTCTGCTGGAGAACAACTTCTTCAAGCCGAAGCGCTACGACCTGGCCAAGGTCGGTCGCTACAAGGTCAACCGCAAGCTGGGCCTGGGCACTGAGGTCTCTGGCGAGATGGTCCTGACCGAACAGGATATCGCTACCACCATTGAATACCTCGTGCGCCTGCACGACGGCGAGAATGTTATGACCTCGCCGGAAGGGGTCGAGATCCCGGTTGAGACCGACGATATCGACCACTTCGGTAACCGTCGTCTGCGTACCGTAGGCGAGCTGATTCAGAACCAGGTTCGCGTGGGTCTGTCCCGCATGGAACGCGTGGTTCGTGAGCGCATGACCACTCAGGACGTGGAGTCGATCCAGCCGACCACTCTGATTAACGTGCGCCCGGTCTCCGCGGCTATCCGTGAGTTCTTCGGTACTTCCCAGCTGTCCCAGTTCATGGACCAGAACAACTCGCTGTCGGGTCTGACCCACAAGCGTCGTCTGTCCGCACTGGGTCCGGGTGGTCTGACCCGTGACCGTGCTGGTCTCGAGGTTCGAGACGTTCACCCGTCCCACTACGGCCGCATGTGTCCAATTGAGACCCCAGAGGGGCCGAACATTGGCCTGATTGGTTCGCTGTCCTGCTACGCACGCGTGAACCCGTTCGGTTTCATTGAGACTCCGTACCGCCGCGTCCGCGATGGTGTCATCACCGACGAGGTCGACTACCTCACCGCTGATGAGGAAGACCGCTACGTTGTCGCGCAGGCTAACACCCCGATTGATGAGAACGGCCGCTTCGTTCAGGAGACCCTGTCTGTTCGTAAGAAGGGTGGTGACGTCGAGTCCGTCCGCGCCGATGAGGTCGACTACCTCGATGTTTCCCCGCGTCAGATGGTCTCCGTGGCTACTGCCATGATTCCGTTCCTCGAGCACGACGACGCTAACCGTGCCCTGATGGGTGCGAACATGCAGCGTCAGGCTGTGCCGCTGCTGCGTTCGGAGGCTCCGTTCGTCGGTACCGGTATGGAGCAGCGTGCTGCTTACGACGCCGGCGATGTCATTGTCGCTTCGGCCACCGGTGTGGTCGAGACCGTGTCGGCAGACTTCATCACCATCATGGACGATGAGGGTCAGCGCCACACCTACCTGCTGCGCAAGTTCGAGCGCACCAACCAGGGCACCTGCTACAACCAGAAGCCACTGGTTGACGAGGGCCAGCGTGTTGAGGCCGGCCAGGTCATCGCTGACGGTCCGGGTACCGACAACGGTGAGATGGCACTTGGTAAGAACCTGCTCGTGGCATTCATGCCGTGGGAAGGTCACAACTACGAGGACGCCATCATCCTGAACCAGCGCATGGTTGAGGAGGACATCCTGACCTCGATTCACATCGAGGAGCACGAGATCGACGCCCGCGACACCAAGCTGGGGCCGGAGGAAATCACCCGTGACATCCCGAACGCGTCCGAGGAGATGCTGAAGGATCTGGATGAACGCGGCATCGTCCGCATCGGTGCCGACGTTCGCGACGGTGACATCCTGGTCGCTAAGACCACGCCGAAGGGCGAGACTGAGCTGACTCCGGAGGAGCGCCTGCTGCGCGCTATCTTCGGCGAGAAGTCCCGCGAGGTCCGTGACACTTCCATGCGTGTTCCGCACGGTGAGTCCGGCAAGGTCATCGGCGTCCGCGTCTTCTCCCGTGAAGACGATGACGACCTGGCACCGGGTGTCAACGAGATGGTCCGCGTGTACGTTGCGCAGAAGCGCAAGATCCAGGACGGCGACAAGATGGCAGGTCGCCACGGTAACAAGGGCGTTATCGGCAAGATCCTGCCGCAGGAGGACATGCCGTTCCTGCCGGACGGCACCCCGGTCGACATCATTCTGAACACCCACGGTGTTCCGCGTCGTATGAACATCGGCCAGGTTCTCGAGGTTCACCTCGGCTGGCTGGCGAAGGCCGGCTGGAGCATTGAGGGCGACCCGGATTGGGCTAAGCGTCTTCCGGCCGACCTGCACGACGTTCCGTCCGACTCCCTGGTTGCAACCCCAGTGTTCGACGGTGCTGAGAACGAGGAGCTCGCTGGTCTGCTCGCGTCGTCCCGCCCGAACCGTGACGGCGAGGTGCTGGTCAACGCTGACGGTAAGGCCACGCTGTTCGACGGCCGCTCTGGCGAGAAGTTCCCGTTCCCGGTTTCGGTGGGCTACATGTACATGCTGAAGCTGCACCACCTGGTCGACGAGAAGATTCACGCTCGCTCCACCGGTCCGTACTCCATGATTACCCAGCAGCCGCTGGGTGGTAAGGCTCAGTTCGGTGGTCAGCGCTTCGGTGAGATGGAGGTGTGGGCAATGCAGGCATACGGCGCTGCCTACACCCTGCAGGAGCTGCTCACCATCAAGTCCGATGACGTGGTTGGCCGCGTCAAGGTCTACGAGGCAATCGTGAAGGGCGACAACATTCCGGATCCGGGTATTCCGGAGTCGTTCAAGGTGCTTCTGAAGGAACTGCAGTCGCTCTGCCTGAACGTTGAGGTCCTTTCGGCCGACGGCGTTCCGGTTGAGTTGGGCTCCTCCGACGATGAGGAACTCGACCACGCGACCGCTTCCCTCGGCATTAACCTGTCCCGCGATGAGCGTTCCGACGCTGACTCCGCATAGTTTCTCGCTTCACGACGAAACATTGCGTGAGTATCAGGGTCGGGAAGCCCTAACTCGCGAATAACCCAACACAGACGACAACGTACAAAAACCTCCGCAGAGAATTTGGTTTCCGCATTACTTCGATGCGGAGGGAAAGGGAAAACAGGTGCTCGACGTCAACAACTTTGACGAGCTCCGGATTGGGCTCGCTACCGCCGACGACATCCGCCGCTGGTCTCGCGGTGAGGTCAAGAAGCCCGAGACGATTAACTACCGTACGCTGAAGCCGGAAAAGGATGGCCTTTTCTGTGAGCGTATCTTCGGCCCGACCCGTGACTGGGAGTGTGCTTGTGGTAAGTACAAGCGCGTTCGCTTCAAGGGCATCATCTGTGAACGCTGTGGCGTTGAGGTGACCAAGTCGAAGGTTCGCCGTGAGCGCATGGGCCACATTGAGCTGGCCGCTCCGGTCACTCACATCTGGTACTTCAAGGGTGTGCCGTCCCGCCTCGGCTACCTGCTCGACCTGGCTCCGAAGGATCTGGAAAAGATCATCTACTTCGCTGCCAACATCATCACCTCCGTGGATGAAGAGGCTCGCCACAACGACCAGGAAACCCTCGAAGCAGACATGCTCGTGGACAAGAAGCTGGTTGAGGACGATCGCGACCAGGAGCTGGCCGAGCGCGCCCAGACCCTGGAAGAGGATCTGGCTGAACTCGAGGCAGCGGGTGCCAAGGCTGATGCCCGCAAGAAGGTTCAGTCTGCAGCCGAGCGCGAGATGCGCCACATCCGTGAGCGTGCCCAGCGCGAGCTGGATCGTCTCGACGAGATTTGGAACACCTTCATCAAGCTCGAGCCGAAGCAGATGATTATCGACGAGGGCATTTACACCGAGCTCGTCGACCGCTACGAGGATTACTTCACCGGTGGTATGGGTGCTGAGGCTATTCAGACCCTGATCCGCAACTTCGACCTGGCCAAGGAGGCCGAGGAGCTGCGCGAGATTATTCGCGACGGCAAGGGACAGAAGAAGATGCGCGCCCTCAAGCGCCTGAAGGTTGTCACTGCATTCCTGCAGTCCGGCAACGACCCGGCCGCTATGGTGCTCGACTGCATCCCGGTGATTCCGCCGGAGCTGCGCCCGATGGTGCAGCTCGACGGTGGCCGCTTTGCGACCTCGGACTTGAACGACCTCTACCGTCGTGTCATCAACCGCAACAACCGCCTGAAGCGCATGATTGACCTCGGCGCTCCGGAGATCATCGTCAACAACGAGAAGCGCATGCTTCAGGAATCTGTTGACGCACTGTTCGACAACGGACGTCGTGGCCGCCCGGTCACTGGTCCGGGTAACCGCCCGCTGAAGTCCCTGAGCGACCTGCTCAAGGGTAAGCAGGGTCGTTTCCGTCAGAACCTGCTGGGTAAGCGTGTGGACTACTCCGGTCGCTCGGTTATTATCGTCGGCCCGCAGCTGAAGCTGCACCAGTGTGGTCTGCCGAAGCTGATGGCTCTTGAGCTGTTCAAGCCGTTCGTTATGAAGGAGCTCGTGGCCAAGAGCTACGCGCAGAACATCAAGAGCGCGAAGCGCATGGTTGAGCGTCAGCGCCCAGAGGTGTGGGACGTCCTCGAAGATGTCATTACCGGACACCCGGTCCTGCTGAACCGTGCACCTACGCTGCACCGCCTGGGTATTCAGGCGTTCGAGCCGGTCCTGGTTGAGGGTAAGGCAATTCAGCTGCACCCACTGGCATGTGAGGCTTTCAACGCCGACTTCGACGGTGACCAGATGGCAGTTCACCTGCCGCTGTCCGCTGAGGCACAGGCCGAGGCTCGCGTCCTGATGCTGTCCTCGAACAACATTCTGTCGCCGGCTTCCGGTAAGCCGCTGGCTATGCCGCGTCTGGATATGGTCACTGGCCTGTACTTCCTGACACTGGAGAAGCCGGAGCTGCCGGGCGGCCACCAGGATGCCACCGAGGACGCACCGGAGCAGGGTATTTACACCAGCCCGGCCGAGGCCATCATGGCTTACGACCTCGGTGCCATCGGCCTGCAGAGCCCGATTAAGGTTCGCATCAGCCACCTGCGTCCGCCGGCCGAGATTGAGGCTGAGCAGTTCCCGGATGGTTGGAACAAGGGCGACACCTGGCTGGCTTCGACCACCCTGGGCCGCGTTATGTTCAACGAGCTGCTGCCGTGGAACTACCCATACGTCGAAGGCGTTATGGCTAAGAAGCCGCAGGCTGCGATCATCAACGACTTGGCTGCCAAGTACCCGATGATTACGGTCGCTCAGACCGTCGACAAGCTCAAGGATGCTGGTTTCTACTGGGCTACCCGTTCTGGTGTCACCATTGCTATGTCTGACGTGCTGGTTCTCCCGAACAAGCGTGAGATCCTGAACGGCTACGAAGAGAAGGCCGCCACGGTGGAGAAGAAGTTCCGCCGCGGTAAGCTCTCGGCTGCTGAGCGTCACGAGTCGCTGGTTAACCTGTGGAAGGCCGCGACGGCTGAGGTCGGTGAAAAGGTCGAGGCTCTGTACCCGGATGACAACCCGATTCCGATGATCGTGAAGTCGGGTGCTGCCGGTAACATGGGCCAGATTCACTCGCTGGCCGGCATGAAGGGCATGGTTACGAACCCGCGTGGTGAATACATCACCCGCCCGATTAAGACCTCCTTCCGCGAAGGCCTGTCGGTTCTCGAGTACTTCAACAACTCGCACGGTTCCCGTAAGGGTCTGGCCGATACCGCGCTTCGTACAGCTGACTCGGGTTACCTGACCCGTCGTCTGGTCGACGTTGCACAGGACGTCATCGTTCGCGAAGAGGACTGTGGCACCCACGACGGTGTCGTTGTCGAGATTGGCGAGGATGTTCTGGACGCAACCGGCAACCCGACCGGCGAGATTCGTCGTGCGAAGTACGTCGAGACCGCCGCGATTGCTCGCGTACTGGCAGCCGATGTCACCGACGCTGAGGGCAATGTCCTTATCGAGGCTGACACCGACCTGAACGACGACCACATCACCCTGGCTCTCAGCCACGGTGTCAAGGAAGTCAAGGTCCGCTCGGTTCTGACCTGTTCCACCGCAACCGGTGTCTGTGCCAAGTGCTACGGTCGCTCGATGGCAACCGGCAAGCTCGTCGACATCGGAGAGGCTGTCGGTATTGTTGCTGCGCAGTCCATTGGTGAGCCGGGTACCCAGCTGACCATGCGTACGTTCCACCAGGGTGGTGTCGGTGGCGACATTACCGGTGGTCTGCCGCGTGTCCAGGAGCTGTTTGAGGCCCGCGTGCCGAAGAACAAGGCTCCACTGGTCCGCGAAAACGGTCGCGTGCGCCTGGAGGAGGACGAGCACTTCTACACGCTCACCCTCATCCCGGATGCCAACAGCGAGGACGAGGTCGTATACGAAAAGCTGTCCAAGCGTCAGGGCCTGGCTGAGATCACCGTCGATGGCCGTCGTCGCGCCATCCGCGATGGTGACCACGTGGTCAAGGGTCAGCAGCTGCTCAAGGGCGCTGCCGATCCGCACGAGGTCCTCGAGGTTCTGGGCCGCCGAGGCGTCCAGCGCCACCTCATCGAGGAAGTCCAGTCGGTCTACCGTGATCAGGGTGTGGCCATTCACGACAAGCACATCGAGGTTATCGTCAGCCAGATGCTGCGCCGCGTGATTGTGTCTAAGCCAGGTGACTCCGACCTGCTGCCAGGTGCACTGGTCGAGCGCTCCACGGTCATGGCTAAGAACCGCGAGATTGTCGCCTCCGGTGGCAGCGTCATCGAAGGCCGTCGCGTGCTGATGGGTATTACCAAGGCATCGCTGGCCACCGAGTCCTGGCTGTCCGCCGCCTCCTTCCAGGAGACGACACGCGTGCTTACCGACGCCGCTATCAACAAGCGCTCGGATAAGCTCATCGGCCTGAAGGAGAACGTGATCATCGGTAAGCTGATTCCGGCTGGTACGGGTATCTCGCGCTACCGCAACATCACGGTTGAGCCGACTGAGGAAGCTGCCCGCCAGGCAGCCGCTCCGTTCGCTTCCTTCGGTGAGGGCTTCTACGGCGCCGAGGACACCTACGGCATCGACCAGGTCGGTTCCGCAGTTCCGCTGGATGACATCGGAACCTTCGAGTAAAAACCAATAGCTTTGCGGCAGTGGCTGGGGGGGGGGAGCGGGAGAATTCCCTCGGTCACTGTCTGGCAAAGCACCTCGCCTAACAGTTGGGGCTTCGTGCTCTACCTGTTAGGTGGCAACCGGAAAAATCCTCCGGCACAGTTGTGGCTTACTAGCGGATTGCTAGTTCGTCACGGTCGTGCCGGAGGATTTTTCTTTGTCGAGGAAACCCAACTGGAAAACTCGGCTGGAGACTGAAGAAAGGCGATAGGAACAGAGGCAGAGGCAGGGGAGGGAGGGAGGGCTAGGGGTCCGTCCCGGCCTCCCTCCTCTACATCTTGAGAGCCTCTGCAATCGGGGTGTTGCCCTCGTTGAAGTTAATCATGCGACCAACGGTAGCCTCGTTGAACACGGCCTGCGCGATGACATTGGCAACGGTCGCGCGAGCGACCTCGCCTGCCTTGTCCGCCGTGGTGTCGATGGAATCCTGGCCCTCGTTGAGCGTGAGCGCACTCGGGCCGAGAATGGTCCATTCCAGGTTTGAAGCGCGCAGCGCTTCGTCGGCTGCAGCCTTGGACTCGGCATAGGCAAAGAAGCTGTGATCCTCTGGAACGCCATGGTCGTGGCCCGCACCAAAGTAAGAGACCATCACGTAGCGCTTAACGCCAGCCTGCTCGGCTGCGGCAATCGAAGTAATAGCTGCGTCGCGGTCGATCGCGTACGTCCGTTCTGGTGAACCTCCACCAGCGCCGGCGGACCAAATCACAGCGTCGTGCGCGCTGAGAAGGTCCGCAAACTGTTCGGTCGAGAGACTGGCGATGTCGTAAACGGCTGGTGTGGCGCCGAGAGCCTCGATATCCGGAACCTGGTCGGGGTTGCGTATAACAGACGTGACCTCGTAGCCATCGTCGATAAGTAGGGGAGTAGCGATTTGGGCCACCTTGCCGTGGCCGCCAATGACAATAACCTTTTTAGACATGTCCCCACCTATACGCTGCCAGTACACTGCTGGCAATGAAGAAGGCATTCGCCTGTGGTGAACATGGCGATTAAGTTTCTCCAGCGCTGATGCAGGACAGTACTATGGGCAAACCGAACGGACGGCAGAATTGGCCGAGTTATCAATTCAAACCGGCATAGTAACGTCTGCGTCTTTTGGGGCGAGGCGCGCCGTGCTGAACACCCAAAAATTTGATCACCAAGCCCACAAGCGCTCAAAGTGCTTGAAATTTATAGGCCATTACCAGGGTGTTTGGACTAAACCCGCAGCTCGCGTACTGTTATACAACGATCCCAGAAAAGAATTGGGAACTTGAGACATTACCCAGTAGGCCAGCGAGAGCGGCTGACTGGGTTTCGCACGTTCAAAATCCCTCCATTTCTTGCGTTCAACCGATGGGCTCACCACTGGATGAGTAATAACTTTTCTTGTGATGCATTCACACGGAAGGTGGTTACTCCGCTGCGGTTGGCATCGGTCGTGAGAATGTCCAGCGAGGATTGAAAACAGAAAGAGGCTTCATGCCCACTATTCAGCAGCTGGTCCGCAAGGGCCGCCATGACAAGAAGGCTAAGGTTGCAACCGCAGCTCTGAAGGGTTCCCCTCAGCGCCGCGGCGTTTGCACCCGTGTTTACACCACCACCCCGAAGAAGCCGAACTCGGCTCTTCGTAAGGTCGCTCGTGTTCGTCTGACCTCTGGTATCGAGGTTTCGGCTTACATTCCGGGTGAGGGCCACAACCTGCAGGAGCACTCCATGGTGCTCGTTCGCGGTGGTCGTGTTAAGGACCTCCCGGGTGTCCGCTACAAGATCGTCCGTGGTTCCCTCGACACCCAGGGTGTCAAGGACCGCAAGCAGGCTCGTTCCCGCTACGGCGCAAAGAAGGAGAAGTAAGCCATGCCACGTAAGGGCCCAGTACAGAAGCGTCCTGTCGTCAACGACCCGGTCTACGGCTCCCCTCTGGTGTCGCAGCTGGTCAACAAGGTTCTGATCGACGGTAAGAAGTCGACTGCAGAGCGCATCGTCTACGGTGCACTTGAGCTGTGCGAAGAGAAGACCGGTACTGATCCGGTGCTGACTCTGAAGCGCGCAATCGAGAACGTCAAGCCGGCTCTTGAGGTTCGTTCCCGCCGTGTTGGTGGCGCCACCTACCAGGTCCCGGTCGAGGTTCGTCCGGGCCGTGGCACCACGCTGGCACTGCGCTGGCTGCTGATGTTCTCCCGTCAGCGCCGTGAGAACACCATGACCGAGCGTCTCGCTAACGAGATTCTCGATGCATCCAACGGCCTGGGTGCATCCGTCAAGCGTCGTGAGGACACTCACAAGATGGCGGAAGCAAACCGCGCATTCGCTCACTACCGCTGGTAATCGCTTATCGACGGAGGCCGCGAGTGGTCACCGTCGTAGAGCAGCTGCCGGTATGTCAACGGCGCGCGTCGGTCGCGGTCCACAGATCTTTAAGGGTCACTCAATAGGGGCCAGCCCGGCGCTTACACCCGATGTCTTGCGTAGAATTTACGCAATAGGTGTACGTCACGGCGCGACTTCGCGCCAAGACGGTGGCATTATAGATAAAGCAAACCCGACCGACGGCGGATTTGACGGCCAATTGCAATCCCGTAATTGAGTCTCACCGCCAAACCGATTTGAAACGAGTGGGGAATCAAGTGGCTGAAGGTGCACTTCCCGTTAAGAAGGACCTCCACAAGGTCCGCAACATCGGCATCATGGCGCACATCGATGCTGGTAAGACGACTACGACTGAGCGCATCCTGTACTACACGGGTATTAACCGCAAGGTCGGCGAGACTCACGATGGTGGCGCTACCACCGACTGGATGGAGCAGGAGAAGGAGCGCGGTATCACCATTACCTCCGCTGCTGTGACCTGTTTCTGGAACGACAACCAGATCAACATCATCGATACCCCGGGCCACGTCGACTTCACCGTTGAGGTTGAGCGTTCCCTGCGTGTGCTCGACGGTGCCGTCGCAGTCTTCGACGGTAAGGAAGGTGTCGAGCCGCAGTCTGAGCAGGTTTGGCGTCAGGCTCAGAAGTACGATGTCCCGCGTATTTGCTTCGTCAACAAGATGGACAAGCTGGGCGCTGACTTCTACTACACCGTTGGCACCATCGTTGACCGCCTCGGTGCTAAGCCGTTGGTTATGCAGCTGCCGATTGGCGCTGAGGATGACTTCGACGGCGTTGTTGACCTGCTGGAGATGAAGGCCCTCATGTGGCCGGGCAAGGTTGAGATCGGCACTCCTGCGCAGGTCGAGGAGATTCCGGCGGACATGGTCGACAAGGCTAACGAGTACCGTGAGAAGCTCATTGAGACCGTCGCTGAGTCCGACGAGGAGCTCATGGAGAAGTACTTCGGTGGCGAAGAGCTGACCATGGACGAGATCAAGGGCGCCATCCGCAAGATGGTTATCAACTCTGAGGTCTACCCGGTCTACTGTGGTACCGCGTACAAGAACAAGGGTGTTGAGCCGCTGCTCGACGCTGTCATTGACTTCCTGCCGAATCCGCTGGACATCGGTGAGGTTCACGGCCACCAGATGGGCGACGAGGACGTCGATATGGTCCGTAAGCCGTCTAAGGATGAGCCGTTCTCCGCTCTCGCATTCAAGATTGCTGCTCACCCGTTCTTCGGCAAGCTGACCTTCGTCCGCGTTTACTCCGGTCGTGTGGAGCCTGGCCAGCAGGTCCTGAACTCCACCAAGGACAAGAAGGAGCGCGTCGGTAAGCTGTTCCAGATGCACGCCAACAAGGAGAACCCTGTTGACGAGGCAGTGGCAGGTAACATCTACGCCTTCATTGGTCTGAAGGACACCACCACCGGTGACACCCTGTGTGCACAGGATGCTCCGATCGTTCTGGAGTCCATGTCCTTCCCGGATCCGGTTATCTCCGTTGCTATTGAGCCAAAGTCCAAGGCTGACCAGGAGAAGCTGGGTACCGCTATTCAGCGTCTGGCTGAAGAGGACCCGACCTTCACCGTTCACCTGGATGAGGAAACCGGCCAGACCGTTATCGGCGGTATGGGCGAGCTCCACCTCGACGTCCTGGTTGACCGCATGAAGCGCGAGTTCAAGGTCGAAGCAAACATCGGTAACCCGCAGGTTGCTTACCGCGAGACCATCCGCAAGCCGGTCGAGAAGTTCGAGTACACCCACAAGAAGCAGACCGGTGGTTCGGGTCAGTTCGCCCGCGTCATCATTGCTCTGGAGCCGTACTCCCCGTCCGCTGAAGAGGTGGAAGAAGGCGAGTCCACCACTTACAAGTTTGTCAACGAGGTCACTGGTGGTCGTGTTCCGAAGGAATACATCCCGTCTGTCGACGCTGGTATTCAGGACGCAATGCAGTACGGTACCCTCGCTGGCTACCCGCTGGTGAACATCAAGGCAACCCTGCTCGATGGTGCTTACCACGAAGTTGACTCCTCTGAAATGGCCTTCAAGATCGCTGGTCAGCAGGCTATGAAGGAAGCTGTTCAGAAGGCTAAGCCGGTCCTGCTCGAGCCGATGATGGCCGTTGAGGTCATTACTCCGGAAGAGTACATGGGCGAAGTTATCGGCGACATCAACTCCCGTCGTGGCCAGGTCAACTCCATGGAAGACCGCACCGGCGTCAAGGCTGTCAAGGCTCTGGTTCCGCTGTCCGAGATGTTCGGCTACGTTGGTGACCTGCGCTCCAAGACCCAGGGTCGCGCTAACTACACCATGATTTTCGACTCCTACGCTGAGGTTCCGTCCTCCGTGGCCGAGGAGATCATTGCAGCTCGTACCGGCGCTTAAATCGCGCCGGCAGGGTGGGGCACTCAATCAGAGCTGACCCCATCCCTGCACGCACTGCAGTGTCGCTCTTTTTAGGGAACGCAGTGCGAGGGTCTGCAGCTTTAGTAGATTCCCTCTAGCTTTGACTGTGCTAAGACATCGTCAGACTGTTGGCGTGTGTTAGCACAGGCAAGCTCTAGGGGGTAGCTGCTCGCAATTCATATCGTTGGGCGATTTTAAATCGCAACTCAAATATCTAGCATTTATGCAGGTAAATGACGATGTGAGTTGCTGGCCGTTACCCACCCTTAACTAGGGGGTTGGTCTGGTTTGGAAAACTCCAGTATCCTGCCCTAGTATCGAGTAACTGGCACAGTGAAAGAATAGTGCTCTTTTGCGCGCGCACGTTCCGAAGTCGTAAGCGAACAGCTTGAAGGCTTCTGATGTTGTGAAGGCGGATTGAGTGACCACAAAATTGTGGCTGCGAGAGTCGTGGCCACCTAGACCTCCAGGAGGACTAAAAGTGGCAAAGGCGAAGTTCGAGCGTACGAAGCCGCACGTCAACATCGGTACCATTGGTCACGTTGACCACGGTAAGACCACCACTACCGCCGCTATCACCAAGGTTCTGGCTGACAAGTTCCCGGACCTGAACGAGTCGTTCGCTTACGATGCCATCGATAAGGCACCGGAAGAGAAGGAACGTGGCATTACCATCAACGTTTCCCACGTTGAGTACCAGACGGAGAAGCGCCACTACGCTCACGTCGATGCCCCGGGCCACGCCGACTACATCAAGAACATGATTACCGGTGCTGCTCAGATGGACGGCGCAATCCTGGTTGTCGCTGCTACTGACGGCCCGATGCCGCAGACTCGCGAGCACGTTCTGCTGGCTCGCCAGGTTGGCGTTCCGTACATCCTCGTTGCGCTGAACAAGTGCGACATGGTCGACGACGAAGAGATCATCGAGCTCGTCGAGATGGAGGTCCGCGAGCTGCTGGCTGAGCAGGACTACGACGAGGAAGCTCCGATCGTCCACATCTCCGCTCTGAAGGCTCTTGAGGGCGAAGAGAAGTGGGTCAACTCCATCGTCGAGCTGATGGAAGCTTGCGACGAGAACATCCCGGATCCGGTTCGCGAGACCGACAAGCCGTTCCTGATGCCGATTGAGGACATCTTCACCATTACCGGTCGCGGCACCGTTGCTACCGGTCGTGTTGAGCGCGGCGTTCTGAACGTTAACGACGAGGTCGAGATTCTGGGCATCAAGGAGAAGTCCCAGAAGACCACCGTTACCGGTATCGAGATGTTCCGCAAGCTGCTGGATTCCGCTGAGGCTGGCGACAACTGTGGTCTGCTGCTCCGCGGTACCAAGCGTGAGGACATCGAGCGCGGTCAGATCGTTGCTAAGCCGGGCGCTTACACCCCGCACACCGAGTTCGAGGGTTCCGTCTACATCCTGTCTAAGGATGAGGGCGGCCGTCACACCCCGTTCTTCGACAACTACCGTCCGCAGTTCTACTTCCGCACCACCGACGTCACCGGCGTCGTTTCCCTGCCGGAAGGTGTCGAGATGGTCATGCCGGGCGACAACGTTGACATGTCTGTCAAGCTGATCCAGCCGGTCGCAATGGACGAGGGCCTGCGCTTCGCTATCCGCGAGGGTGGCCGCACCGTCGGCGCTGGCCGCGTTACCAAGATCGTTAAGTAAGGTTTCTCCCCATAGGGGAAGTGCTTTAACTTAAGTCTTAGAAGAATCCCGACTCCGCGTAAGCGGAAGTCGGGATTTTTTGTATCTGTACATACCCGACACTAGACGGGGTGGGGGCGACGCAATAGCCGTCGTCAAGCCGACTGTGCCGTAATGGGTGTGATGTACGTTGCACTTTGGAATCGTGATTTTACATTCGTAGCCCGGACGTGCTTTAATACGGAGGTTGCTTTAACAAAGGCGTTCGCGCCAATTGTTGTATCAGGCCCAGCTGGGAACCAGTACGAAATTGGACATAGCGCCTATGGTAAGGCGAGCATGACCACGTAGGGAAGTTTCTTCCCGATCGTGCCTCACGGAGAAAAACGGGCGACACGCCCGACCGCGGGGGTCGGAGGTGGCATGGCAAATTAACAGCGGCAGTAGGCAAATGAAGAGCCCCACGAGGGGGACTTGTTTTCCACTGGGATTTGAGTGCAAGGCGTTATTCGTCCGCTCGGGTCATGGCCATAAGTTAATTTGCCATGACGATCGAAGACGAAATCGCTTTGAAGTAATGCACAACCCAGTTTTAATTTCTGGCGCTGGCCATAGTTGCTGACGGCGTCGAGAAACATTGACAGGGTCGACGCCCCTTTAATTGGGGCGCGCCGACCGAGGAGAGGACAAGCGTGGCCGGACAGAAGATCCGCATCAGGCTCAAGGCCTACGACCACGAGGCTATCGACGCTTCTGCGCGAAAGATCGTGGAGACCGTTACCCGTACGGGTGCACGCGTCGTTGGCCCGGTGCCGTTGCCAACCGAAAAGAACGTTTACTGCGTTATCCGTTCGCCGCACAAGTACAAGGACTCGCGCGAGCACTTCGAGATGCGCACTCACAAGCGTCTGATCGACATTCTCGATCCAACGCCGAAGACCGTCGATGCACTTATGCGCATTGACCTTCCGGCAAGTGTCGATGTGAACATTCAGTGATCCTGGACTTTTGGTAGCGGAGACAAGATAAATGAGTGAAAACGAGATCAAGGGCATCCTGGGCACGAAGCTCGGTATGACTCAGATCTTCGACGAGGAGAACCGCGTTGTTCCGGTTACCGTCGTTGAGGCTGGGCCGTGCGTAGTGACTCAGGTGCGCACTAAGGAAACCGACGGCTACGACGCCGTCCAGATTGCATACGGCGAAATTGACCCGCGTAAGGTCAACAAGCCGGAGGCCGGCCACTTCAAGAAGGCCGGTGTGACCCCGCGTCGCCACAGCGTTGAGATTCGCACCCCGGACGCTTCCTCTTACGAGGTCGGCCAGTCCGTTGGTGTCGACATTTTCGGCGAAATTGAGTACGTCGACGTCACTGGTACCTCTAAGGGCCACGGCTTCGCCGGTGGTATGAAGCGCCACGGCTTTGCTGGCCAGGGTGCCGCTCACGGTAACCAGGCTGCTCACCGTCGTGTTGGTGGCATTGGCGCTTGCGCCACGCCAGGACGCGTCTTCAAGGGCAAGCGCATGGCAGGCCGCATGGGTAACGACCGGGTCACGACCCAGAACCTGAAGATCCAGAAGGTTGACGCTGACGCGAACCTGCTGCTCATCAAGGGCGCAGTTCCGGGTGCACGCGGCGGCCTGCTGGTTGTTAAGACTGCCACGAAGGGTGGTGCTCACGCATGACCAACCTCAAGCTAGACGTACACACCGCTGAAGGCGGCGTGAACGGTTCGGTTGAGCTTCCTGCTTCCGTGTTCGACGCGGAGGTGTCCATCGCCCTGATGCACCAGGTTGTTGTCGCGCAGCGTGCAGCAGCTCGCCAGGGCACCCACAAGGTCAAGACCCGCGGTGAGGTTCGCGGCGGTGGCCGCAAGCCGTGGCGCCAGAAGGGTACCGGTCGCGCTCGTCAGGGTTCGATCCGTGCTCCGCACTGGACCGGCGGTGGCGTTGTCCACGGCCCGGTGCCTCGCGATTACAGCCAGCGCACCCCGAAGAAGATGATTGCAGCTGCTCTGCGCGGCGCACTCTCTGACCGTGCTCGCCACGACCGCATCCACGTTGTCGAGGAACTGGTCCCAGGCCAGACCCCGTCCACCAAGGCAGCTCGTACTTTTGTCGAGCGTCTGACTGAGCGCCGCAACGTGCTCGTCGTTCTGCCGCGCGAGGACGTCAACTCGTGGAAGTCGGTTCGTAACCTGCCAGGTGTCCACATCCTGTCTGAGGATCAGCTGAACACCTACGATGTTCTGAAGGCCGATGACGTCATCTTCGCCGTTCAGGCACTCAATGACTTCATCACTCGCACCGCCGGTAAGGAGGAGAAGTAATGGCTACCATCGCAGATCCCCGCGACATCATTGTTGCACCGGTAGTGTCTGAGAAGTCCTACGGACTCATGGAGCAGGGCGTTTACACGTTCCTGGTCCACACCGACGCTAACAAGACCCAGATCAAGATCGCGGTCCAGGAGATTTTCGGTGCCAAGGTCGCTTCCGTCAACACCCTCAACCGTGAGGGCAAGCGCAAGCGTTCCCGCACCGGCTACGGCAAGCGCAAGAACACCAAGCGCGCCTACGTGACTCTCGCGGCCGGCAGCGATCCCATCGACATCTTCGGCGGTTCGGCAGCTTAGCCGCTAGCCGACGAGGAAGTTAAGGAAGAGCAAAAGTATGGCTATTCGTAAGTACAAGCCGACTACGCCGGGTCGCCGCCAGAGCTCCGTCTCCGAGTTCAGCGAGATTACTCGCTCGACTCCTGAGAAGTCTCTGCTGCGCCCGCTGTCGAAGACTGGTGGCCGTAACGTTCACGGTCACATCACCACTCGCCACAAGGGTGGCGGACACAAGCGCCAGTACCGTGTCATCGACTTCCGTCGTAATGACAAGGACGGCATTCCGGCAAAGGTCGCTCACATCGAGTACGACCCGAACCGTACCGCCAACATCGCACTGCTGCACTATGCAGACGGTGAGAAGCGCTACATCATCGCTCCGAAGAACCTGAAGCAGGGTGCCATCGTTGAGTCCGGCGCTAATGCCGACATCAAGGTTGGTAACAACCTGCCGCTGCGCAACATCCCGACCGGTTCCACTATTCACTGCGTGGAGCTCAAGCCAGGCGCTGGTGCACAGCTGGCACGTTCTGCTGGTGCTTCTATTCAGCTTCTCGGTAAGGAAGGCAAGTACGCAGTTCTGCGTATGCCGTCCTCTGAGATCCGTCGCGTCGACGCACGTTGCCGTGCAACCGTCGGTGAGGTCGGAAACCAGGATCAGATCAACATCCGTTGGGGCAAGGCCGGCCGTATGCGCTGGAAGGGCTGGCGCCCGACTGTCCGCGGTGTTGTCATGAACCCGGTCGACCACCCGCACGGTGGTGGTGAGGGTAAGACCTCCGGTGGTCGCCACCCGGTTTCCCCGTGGGGCCAGAAGGAAGGCCGCACCCGTAAGCCGAACCGTCCAAGCGACCAGCTGATCGTTCGTCGCCGTCGTACCAACAAGAATAAGAAGCGCTAAGGAGGGAACTGAGAATGCCACGCAGCCTTAAGAAGGGCCCGTTCGTCGATGAGCACCTCCTCGCGAAGGTCGATGCACAGAACGAGAAGGGCACCAAGCAGGTCATTAAGACCTGGTCTCGCCGCTCCACGATTCTCCCCGATTTCATCGGCCACACCTTCGCCGTTCACGACGGTCGCAAGCACGTGCCGGTGTTCGTGGATGACTCTATGGTCGGCCACAAGCTGGGCGAATTCGCCCCGACCAAGACCTTCAAGGGTCACGTCAAGGATGACAAGAAGGGACGTCGATAAGCCATGAGCAACGACATTACTTCTGCACGCGCAACTGCGCGCTTCGTCCGCGTTACTCCGATGAAGGCACGTCGCGTCCTGGACACCGTTCGCGGTAAGTCCGTCGACGAGGCACTGAACATCCTGGAGTACGCTCCGCAGGGTGCTGCTGATCCGGTCGCCAAGGTTGTTGCGTCTGCAGCTGCAAACGCTGAGAACAACTTCGGCCTGGACCGTCGTACTCTGGTCATCTCCGAGGCTTACGCCAACGAGGGACCGACCATGAAGCGCTTCCGCCCGCGTGCGCAGGGCCGTGCTTTCCACGTCCGCAAGCGCACCAGCCACATCACCGTGGTCGTCGAGAGCCAGAAGGAAGGTGACCGATAGTGGGACAGAAGATCCATCCACACGGTCTTCGCCTCGGTATTTCCAGCGACTGGAAGTCCCGCTGGTACGCCGACAAGCAGTACGCTGACTACCTGGCCGAGGACATCAAGATCCGCGATCTGCTGTCCACCGGTCTTGAGCGCGCCGGCATCTCCGATGTCGTTATCGAGCGCACCCGTGACCGCGTGCGTGTGGACATCCACACGGCACGCCCGGGCATTGTTATCGGTCGTCGTGGCTCCGAGGCTGACCGCATCCGCGGCCAGCTCGAGAAGCTCACCGGCAAGCAGGTTCAGCTGAACATCCTCGAGGTCAAGAACATTGACGCGGATGCGAAGCTGGTCGCTCAGTCCATCGCTGAGCAGCTCGCCAACCGTGTCGCTTTCCGTCGTGCAATGCGCAAGGCTATCCAGTCTGCAATGCGTCAGCCGCACGTCAAGGGCATCAAGGTTGTCTGCTCCGGTCGTCTCGGCGGTGCCGAGATGGGCCGCACCGAGCGCTACCACGAGGGTCGCGTTCCGCTGCACACCCTGCGTGCGGAGATCGACTACGGCACCCACGAGGCTCACACCACCTTCGGCCGCATTGGCGTCAAGGTGTGGATCTACAAGGGTGACGTGATCGGTGGCCGTCGCGAGTCCGAGATCAACGCCGGCAACGACCGCCAGCGTCGCGGCAACGACCGTCCGCGTCGTGGTGGCAAGCGTCGTCAGCGTGCATCTGAGAAGAAGGAGGGCTAATTCATGCTCATCCCGAAGCGCGTTAAGTTCCGTCGCCAGCACCGCCCGACCCGTTCTGGTATGTCCAAGGGCGGCAACAAGGTGACTTTCGGTGACTACGGTCTCCAGGCTCTCGAGCCGGCCTACATCACCAACCGTCAGATTGAGGCAGCGCGTATTGCTATCAACCGCCACGTCAAGCGTGGTGGTAAGGTCTGGATCCAGATTTTCCCGGACCGTCCGCTGACCCAGAAGCCACTGGGTGTTCGTATGGGTTCCGGTAAGGGCCCGGTCGAGAAGTGGGTAGCAAACGTCAAGCCGGGTCGCATCATGTTCGAGATGTCCTACCCGGACGAGGCAACTGCTGTCGAGGCACTGAAGCGCGCAGGCGCTAAGCTGCCGATTAAGACCCGAATCGTTCGGAAGGAGGATCAGTACTGATGTCGAACGGCATTCCCGCCCACGAGCTTCGCTCGCTGGATAACGATGACCTGGTTGCCAAGCTCAAGGAGTCTAAGGAGGAGCTGTTCAACCTCCGTTTCCAGAGCGCTACCGGTCAGCTGACCAACAACCGCCGTCTCCGCACTGTCCGCAAGGATATTGCTCGCATTTACACCGTTATGCGTGAGCGCGAGCTCGGCCTGTCTGCTGCACCAACCGATGGTGATGCAGCATGAGTGAGGAAAACATGAACACCACCGAGGCTGGCGCACGCAAGGTGCGCACCGGTTACGTCGTGTCCGACAAGATGCAGAAGACCATCGTCGTCGAGCTCGAGGACCGCAAGCAGCACGCCCTGTACGGCAAGATCATGCGCACGAACTCTAAGGTCAAGGCGCACGACGAGAACGAAGAGGCTGGCGTGGGCGACCGCGTCCGCATCGAAGAGTGCCGTCCGCTCTCCAAGGACAAGCACTACCGCCTGATCGAGATCATCGAGAAGGCTAAGTAAGACCCGTCAGCTGAGCAATCAGCTTGGGCTTTACGACGAGAACCCCGCCGCGGGAAACACGAAAGTGTTTTCTGTGGCGGGGTTTTGTTTTTTTAGAAAGCCATGTTCCTTCGTATTTCTAGTCCTCTCAGTCCAGGTTTGATGGGTTTTTATCTCTGATAGCATTGGCCAGGATTTGTGCTTTGTGAGGGGAGAAGTTCGGTGACTACTGACGTGACCAGGATTGATGATCGAGATCTCGAGTCCGCGCTTCGCTCACATGACGTGGCTACGCTGTCGCGGCTCTTAACTGATATTGAGCCCAAGGCTGCCGCTCGAAAGATGCGCCGCCTCAGCCATGGGGAACGTGCGCTGTTCTACCGCACACTGCCGAAAGACACGGCGGTTGAAACCTTCGATGAGCTGAACTCGGCTCTGCAGGCGCACCTGATTGACAGTCTCCGTGATCCTGAAGTCACCGCAGTTTTCGCGGAGATGGAACCGGACGATCGAGCAGAGCTGCTCGACGAGCTTCCTGCGTCTGTCGCTGCAAAACTGCTTGCCGATCTGCCGGATGATGAGCGAGAGCTGACCAACATCGTCCTCGGCTACCCCGACGGTTCCATTGGGCGTCGCATGAGCCCGGAGCTGGTGTCGCTTCACGACTATATGACGGTGGGGGAGGCTCTGGAGACCGTCTACAAGCATCTGGATGATGCCGAATCCATCTACACGCTGCCGGTGTCGAACCGGAACCGTCGGCTGGTGGGCGTGGTTAGCCTTCGTGAACTGATGCGCGCCAGCAGTGATATCCATGTTGCGGCGATTTTGCGGAAGGCCGATTACGCAGAGGCGACCGAATCCGAAGAGAAGGTAGCCCGCATGTGCGCTGATCGTAAGCGCCTAGCTCTGCCGATTGTCGACAGCGAGCAGCGTGTTATCGGTCTGCTCACGGTCGACGACGCCCTCCGGATTCTGGAAGAGGCAGACTCCGAGGACCAAGCTCGTATTTCCGGTTCTGAGCCTCTGCGCTTGCCCTATCTCGCGACGCCCATTTTCGAGATTGTTCGCTCTCGTGTGGTGTGGCTGCTCGTGCTTGCTATCGGTGCAACATTGACCGTGCAAGTCCTGGAAACTTTCGAAGAGACTCTTTCTCAGATGGTGGTTCTCTCGGTATTTGTGCCGCTGCTGATCGGTACAGGTGGCAATACCGGTAACCAGGCAGCAACCACGATTACGCGTGCGTTGGCGCTGGGGGATGTCCAACCCCGCGATATATTCAAAGTCATTCTCCGCGAGGTGAGAGTCGGTGCCTTCCTCGGTTTATTGCTTGGTACTCTCGGCCTGCTATTGGCTGGCTTGGTTTACGGCTGGGACATCGGCCTAGTGATTGGTCTGACGCTGCTGGGTATTTGTACTCTCGCGGCAACTGTCGGTGGCATCATGCCGCTGATTGGTAAGAAGTTCGGCATTGACCCAGCCGTCTTCGCTAACCCGTTCATTACAACTCTCGTCGATGCCTCCGGTCTGATCATCTACTTCCTGATCGCTAAGTCAGTATTGGGAATCTAGTCCCGTCGCGCAGGGGACGTCGGCGGTATAGAAAAGAGACCAACTGCGCCATAATGGTGGCCATGAGCAATGGCACCCACAATCACCGCACTTGGAAAGAAATTATCGCCGCCGATCCGCAGCATTCCCGCCGCTACGTCAACCGCTGGCGGGGATTCGTGCGCGAGGGCCGCGATATTGACGGCGAGGCTCGGTTGGTGGATGCAATGGTGCCACGCCACGCTCGAATCCTGGATGCCGGCTGTGGGCAGGGGCGCGTCGGCGGTTACCTGGCGAAGGCTAGTCATCGAGTCGTCGGTGTCGACGTCGACCCCTATCTCATCGACGAGGCAAAGCGACAGTTCCCGGACGCGACGTGGTTGGTAGGGGACTTGGCGCAGCTGCCGCACGTGCTTGACGACGGGCTGGAGAACACACCCCACGATGACACGGCATCCGCCTTCGACGTCATCATTTGCCCCGGCAATGTGCTGACTTTCGTAGCGGCAGAAGACCGCGCGAAGGTACTGCAGGGCTTCGCGGAGGTGCTGAATCCGGAGAGCGGTCGTGCCATTATCGGCTTCGGCGCTGGCCGTGGTTGGGACTTTGCCGATTTTGAAACCACTGCGCAGGAGGCTGGGCTCACCGTGATTCAGCGTTATTCCACGTGGGATCTTCGTCCCTTTGACAAAGAGTCTCAGTTCCTGGTTGCAGTGCTTGAGCGAGCTAAATAGAGCGGGCTAAGCAGCGCGGACTAGGAATCTTTAGCCAGGAGTTCTTCGACTTCGGTTTTCGTCGGCGGCTGCGCTCCCTTGCGGGACACAGTGATGGCAGCCGCGGCGGCCGCATAGTGCAGAATCTCGCGCCACTGATCTGGTGATACGGAAGTCAGGTCAGCTGCCGTCAGACCTCGTTCCTCAATTTGCGCCAAAAGTGCGCCCATAATTGTGTCCCCAGCACCGATGGTGTCAACGACATTCGCGTTGACGGCTGGGACATCGATGCGGTTTCCGTCGGCAAGCAAAGTGAGCCCATCGCCACCTCGGGTGATGACGGCGGCCGGAACTTTAGTCAGCGCCTCTTCGCCAAGGAACTCGACTTCCTCGTCCGAGAGCTTCAACAAATTGACGTAGGGGAGCAAGCTCATGAGGAATTCGCGGTGTGCATCCGTTGCGTAAATGGGGCGAATATTTGGATCCAAAGCGACCAGGGTGCCATTGGCCGCGAACTGTTTGAGCAATTCCGCGTACCGGCTGGCACCTGGTTCTAGCGCCAGTGACAGGGTGCCGAAGCATGCGATATTCGCATCGATGTGCTTCGGCTCCACCAACGGGGTGGCCGTGCCGTCGGTGTAAAAGGTGTACGTTGCAGAGCGATCGTCGTGGATGGTGGTTACCGCCAGAATGGTCGGCTCTGGGCCACGCTGAACGTAAGAGGTGTCGACCCCTTCGTTTTCCAAGTGCTTGACCAGCTCATTTCCGAAACCATCTGTGGACAGGCGGGACTGGAAAATAACATCCGCACCGAGGCGAGAGGCCGTAACCGCGACGTTGTAGGGGCCTCCGCCTAGCGCCGGCACGTGGTTATTGAGGCTGCCAGGAGATACCGGAACGAGGTCAACCAGACCTTCGCCGCAAACACAAATAGCCATGACTTCAATAATATCGGGGGGAGGGGTATGACCTATCGGTCGGGTTTTAAGTTCAATGTTAGCTAAGGGCCTTATTAAAAGCGTTTGGCAACACGCGCTCCTATTTACCTTCGTATCTCGCGAGACGCTGACGTGGATGGCCTCACCATCGACCGGCAGCGTCAGGACTGTGAAGCCATTGCAAAGCAGCGTGGCTTGGACGTTGGACATAGGACATAACTACGTCGATCAGTCCATTTCCGCGTCAAAGAAGAATGTGGCTCGCCCCGACTACGACGCCATGGTGGCATCCTTTGAACGCGGCGAAATCGACGCGATCATCTGCTGGGACCTCGAACTACCCGCCCCACGTCGGTGGGTAGTCCGATCAGTCGGACAAAACTACTCCCGCACCACAGCGTAATAAGGGGTGCACCTTAAAAACATCCGGAGGTGGGGGTAACTCCCCCTCGTTGCCCAGAGACAAAATACGCCAGTGGCGTCTGTACGACGAGCCGAAGGTAGGACAAATTCCAATCCAGAGAGGTCTTGCACTGTTGCGGTGCGGTTGTCTTCTTTCTCACCGTATTGGACCCTGCGAAATTAATTGGATACGATAGGCCCATGTTGATTTCAGGTTCCGTTTTCATGCGGCCGCTCACCAGCCGCTAAGGCGGTTTTCTCCCTCCCGCAGGTTAGAAACCGCTCCGGTCCTTTAGCCGGGCGGCCATTTGCCATGCCCGGCTCCGTTTCAACTCCACGGAGCACACCTGATGTCTACATACGGATACGGCCGTCACGAACATGGCCAAAATTTTCTCACAGACCACAAGATCATCAACTCCATCGTCGATCTTGTAAAACAAACCTCCGGCCCCATCATTGAGATCGGGCCAGGAAGCGGTGCCCTCACCCACCCGATATCCCACTTGGGGAGGGCAATAACGGCAGTTGAGGTAGACGCAAAACTAGCTGCCAAACTCACAAAAAAGACCGCCTCGGCGTCGGTCGAAGTGGTCCATGATGATTTCCTCAACTTCCCGTTACCCGCCACTCCCTGCGTCATTGTGGGAAACATTCCCTTTCACCTCACCACTGCCATTCTTCGAAAGTTGTTGCATGCGCCGGCATGGACTGACGCTGTACTCCTCATGCAGTGGGAAGTCGCTCGCCGCCGGGCCGGGGTAGGTGCAAGCACGATGATGACAGCTCAGTGGTCCCCATGGTTCACGTTTCACCTTGGTTCCCGAGTACCAAGGTTTGCTTTCCGGCCACAGCCAAACGTTGACGGGGGGATCTTAGTGATCCGCCGGGTGGGTGACCCGAAGATCCCGATAGAGCAACGCAAAGCCTTTCAGGCGATGGTGCACACCGTTTTCACCGCCCGGGGACGCGGGATAGGGGAAATTCTCCGAAGGGCAGGGTTGTTTTCATCACGTTCAGAGACACAATCATGGTTGCGCTCGCGAGGAATCGACCCCGCAACCCTACCTCCCAGATTGCACACCAGCGACTGGATCGATCTCTTCCAGGTGACTGGTTCCTCTTCACCGCGCCATCGGCCCATTTCACAATCGGGAAGTAGTCAACGCCCTCCTCAACGGAAAAATCGAGGCCGGCGGCGGTAATCCCCCCACCACCAAAACCGAAATCCACCAGTAGTAGTGAACGACCCATGTTCGTCTACCGTGAGCCGCGTTATGGCAGTGACGTGTTCTCGTCGGGCACAGTCATAGTTCCCGGCGTTGCCAGCGACAGGGTTCTACACCCAGCAGCGGGACCGATCAAAATCACCCGCACGGGGAACGACCCTGCTGGTGGTTTCGATTTTGATGAAAGCGAGGAGACATAGCCCCTCGCCAACTCCCCGTAGCTGGCGAACAGTAGCTCCTGGCGCTGGCGCTCGTTGGTGAGTTTGCGTGCCACATCGAAAGCCTTATCGACTTCCCGGTCCAAGTTGTTGTGAGCCTTGAGCAGAATTGGGTCCATCGATAACGGGTTGTAGTGCTCCGCGAGTGACCGCTGGGGGTGCCGCTCGCGTGCCCGCAGCACCAACTGTCCAGCGTCGATGATTCGCTGCTGCGCCTTCTCATCTAGTTCACACAGAGCTGGTCCGCAGTTGTAGCTCCCGATGTACTCCGAAAAACGGAAAAAATAAATAGTGGGGATACATCAACCTTCCACTTTCCATTCTTCCGGCTCAGAGTATTGAGGGGTCTGGGACCGGGTCCGTAAACCCTTTATGTTTTTCGCGCACAGCGGTTTTTAGCGACGCACCCTATAGGTTTTCCGCAGAACTTATATGTGTTTCTGTGCACCCCATATGTTGTCTGTTTTAGCGGTATTTCGTTGTTAATTCCGCACGCGCGCATCAAATGGTTATTTATCGACGACACTCCGTCGAATTACCATCTGTCACCGCCACAGGGCCGACTGAATGACCCGAATGGCCTCTTCGTGGACGGCGAGACACTGCATGTGTTCTACCAGCATGATCCATGCTTTTCACATGCGCCGAAGAGAACTGGGTGGGGGCATGCGTCCGCGTCGCTCACGACAGCCGAGCGGTGGCGTCATCACCCCGATGCGCTGTATCCAGGCATGCCCTATGACAAGCATGGTTGTTATTCGGGCAGCGCGGTTGTAGATGGCGATGATGTGTGGCTCTTCTATACCGGCAATCTGAAGGCAGACGGGCGCCGCATTCCGTCGCAGAATCGGGTGCGCGCGCTTGACGCCTCCGCCCCAGAGGGTGGGATTCATCTTGCCGATTCTGGTTATCTCATGGATTCTCGCAACGATTGAGAAGTTCTTCCATAAGCGTCTCAAGGGCACTGTCGACTTCATGCTGACACCACTGTTGACGTTGCTCATCACTGGTTTCATCACCTTTGCCGCCATTGGTCCAGTACTGCGCACTGCAGGTGAATGGCTGGGTATTGGTCTTGCAAATCTGTACGAATTCGCGGGACCTGTGGGCGGCTTCTTGTTCGGCTTGGTTTACTCGCCAATTGTCATTACTGGCCTGCACCAGTCCTTCCCACCAATCGAGTACATGCTGTGGGACCAGGGCGGCTCGTTCATTTTCGCGACGGCATCGATGGCCAATATTGCCCAAGGTGGTGCCGCGCTGGCAGTGTACTTCCTGGCCAAGAGTGAGAAGCTTAAAGGTCTGGCTGGCGCCTCCGGTATGTCGGCGCTATTCGGTATTACCGAGCCGGCCATCTTCGGTGTGAACCTACGTTTGCGCTGGCCGTTCTACATCGGTATGGGTGCCTCGGCCATTGCCTCAACCATGAAGGACGAGCCGAAGTCAGAAACTGCTGCGAAACCTGCTGTTACCGCAGAGAAGAAGTAAATCTGCCTCTCTTCGACGGTGAATCGCAGTTCCTGGTTGCAGCGCCTAAGGGGGGTAGGGCGCTGTGACCGTCGTAAAGCGGTTGCGATTCCGCGTCAGCCTGTCGATATTCTTTTATGCGAATAACTGCAATTAACGGCACGCAGGGAAAGGCTTCGGCGGTGACGCTATACGAAACGCTGGATACGGCTGGCGACAAGAAACAGGAACTGTTGACGCAGGACTACGGACGATTTGCCGTGCGAGCGGTCCTGGCGGGTATGTACCTGACGCTCGGAACGGCCTTCGCTGCGGTCGCTGGTCAAGTGGCAGAGGGCGTCGCGCCGGGGACTGGGGGACTGGTCTTTGCGTGCCTATTCGGGCTTGGGCTGTTCGCCATTGTGGTGCTCGGTGCAGAGCTTGCGACCGGCAGCATGATGTTTGTGTCCTGGTCCGCCGCACGCGGGCGCATGGCGTGGGGAGTTGCCTTTCGAATGGTGGCCGTCGCTACGTTCTACAACTTCATCGGTGCGGCGATTGTGGCGCTGGTGCTCAGCCAGAGCGCCAAGCTCGGTGGGATTGATGACACACATCTGATTTCCACCTTGACTGAGGGGAAGCTGGCCAAGCCGTTCTTCGGTGCCTTCGTTGAGGCGATGGGTGCGAATTTCGTGGTCAACATGGCTGTCTTAGGTGCGCTACAAGCCAAAGAAATCATTTCGAAGTTCGCTGTGATTCTGCCGATCATTGCAGTGTTCGTCGGGCTCGGACTCGAGCACGTGATTGCGAACTTCTCGTTGTTTTCCTTGGCCTTTTTCGCTGATCCGCATCCTACAGGCTTCGATGGTCTGCACATTACTGTTAACTGGGTGGCCGTGTGGCTAGGTAACTTCGTAGGTGGTGGCCTTGGGATCGGCGCGGTCTACGCCTGGTTGAACCAGACGAAGACCAGCTATGTTGACTAGGTTTTGAGCTTCGCCGCGCCCTAACCGGGCACCTATCTGACGGTCTATCCGACAGCCTGCCCGAAGAGCAGACCGACGAAGTAGGACACAATCAAACCGAGCGCACCACCAATTACCAGGCGCAGAGCAGCCTTGCCGGAGTGCGTGGAGCTGAGCTTGGCGCTGATGTAGCCGGTTAGAGCCAGAGTCACCATGGTGACAACAGTCACTGCGATTGCGCCAGAAGTGGGGCCGGTGAAAACCAGTGCCGCAATCATCGGCAGGATGGCGCCGAGTAGGAACGACAGTGCCGAAGAACCGGCAGCGGCCCAGGGGTTGGTAAGTTCCTCACCGTCAATGCCCAATTCCAGCTTTAGGTGAGCCGCCAGCGGATCGCTTTGTGCGATGCCGTGGGCAGCATCTTCGGCGATATGTTCTGGGATGCCGTAGCCAGAGAGAATGCCCACGAGCTCTTTATGCTCTTCATCTGGAAAGTTCTTAAGCTCGGCCTTTTCTTTGGCAATCAGTGCCCGCTCAGTATCGCGCTGGGTTGAAACCGAGACGTATTCACCCAGGGCCATCGAGATAGCCCCAGCGATAACGGCCGCGGCGCCAGCAGTCAGAATGGCTTCGCGAGAGGAACCTGCTGCAATCACGCTGAGCAAGATTAGAGCAGTGGAGACGATACCGTCGTTGGCTCCGAGGACTCCGGCGCGAAGCCAGTTGAGTTTCGCCGTCTCAGATGCCTTATGTGGTTCATGAGGATGTGTGTGCGTGGTCATGGCAGGACCTTTCTCCCATGTCAGCCCCATGCCTACGGGTGGTACGAGGCCTCACCATCGATTTAATGCCGATTCGGGCACATTCTCAACCAGTGAAGTGAAACGCGGGGAGTCCTCTCGCGCGCGTAGCTCTTATGGAAGTCGGTGTGAGCGTTTGTGGAGGTCGGCGCGCGTCAATGTCAACACCGCGGTCAGTGCAATCAATGCACAGGTCAACATCGAAATAGCCATCGAGAGGGGAAGATTGGAACCAAGCCCCACCAACGGGGAAACCGTGGCGGCCGCGAGGAACTGTGTGAAGCCCATGAGACCGGAACCTGAGCCAATTCCGATATCTCGAACCTCCTCAATTCCGAGTGCCGTGGCATTGGCGAAGATTAGCGGCATCATCGGTACCGTAATGAACAGCAACAGCCAAGTAGTGAAGAAGGTAATCCCGACGAGGGCATTAATAATCAGGCCTATCGACGTCACGAGCATGACCGTAAGGGCAACTAAAATGCCTTTGCGGGGATGAAGCCGGTTGATCATCTTGCCGTTGAGGATTGACACAAATGTCAACATCGCTGCATTGGATGCGAACACGAGAGAAAACTGAGTAGGGGTGAGCCCCAGCAGCTCCTGGAAGATAAAGGGTGACGCAGCGATATAGGAAAACATCACCGAGAAGCCACCAGCGAAAGCCAACAAGTAGCCGACAAATACTGGCCGCCGCAGCAGCCTGCCAATATTGGGCAGGAGATTGCGCAGAGCGCCTGTGGAGCGTCGCTCAGGCGGCAGGGTTTCCGGAACCATCAGGATCACAATCGCGACCATCGCGACGTTGATGGCTGCGAGAAACCAGAACACGCTGCGCCAGCCGAATGCGGGGCCTAGAAAACCGCCCACAAGGGGAGCGATTGCCGGGGCGATGGAGGAAATGCCCATCAGCGTGGAGAAAGCTCTCGCTGATGCCTTGCCCGTCAAGAGGTCTGGTACTACAGAACGAGCCAGAACAACTGTGGAGCCACCAGCTAACCCCTGGAACAGGCGCATTGCAATAAGCGTGCCAATATTCGGTGCTACTGCACAGAGGATTGACGAGCCCAAGAACACCAAAGTCGCAATGAGAAGCAGCTTCTTGCGGCCCAAACTATCGGAGAGAGCGCCAATGACGAGCTGTCCAGCAGCCATGCCAATCATGAAGGTTGTCAGCGTGAGCTGAACCATCGACTCGGTCGTGGAGAACTCGCGTGCAATCTCCACGAAGGATGCCAGATATGTATCTGCGCCGAACGGGGCGGCGGCGGATAATAAGGCCAAGCCGGCAAGTAGCGATACCGGCAGCGTCTGTGCTGGCTGTGTCTGAGCGCTCCCGGAATGTTGATTTGTCACTGTCTCAGTATAGGGTTGCCGCACAAGGCATAAACCATGTTGGGGGCATGAAACTAAGGGATTTTGTTGTCCCGCACGAACGTGCCATAATACACAGGTTGCGCGAAGCGACTGCGTGCTGCTCTCAACGGTCTAGAACCGTAGTAAGCACGAGGTCAAAGCGATAGGAAAGCTACCTCTAGCAGGTGCTTCCGTCGTAAAGCGTAAACGCAAGACATAAAGACCGCGTGCGTTTAGGACGGAAATCTGACGCACAATGCAACCAGGTCAGGAGAAACGCAGTGATTCAGCAGGAATCCCGTCTGCGCGTTGCCGACAACACTGGTGCACGTGAAATTCTGTGCATCCGCGTTCTCGGTGGCTCGACCCGACGCTTCGCTGGCATTGGCGACACCATTGTCGCAACTGTCAAGGAAGCTACTCCGGGCGGCAACGTCAAGGCAGGCGAAATTGTTAAGGCAGTTATCGTCCGTGCGAAGAAGGAGACCCGTCGTCCGGATGGCTCCTACATCTCGTTCGACGAGAATGCAGCTGTCATCATCAAGGCTGACGGTGAGCCGAAGGGCACCCGTATTTTCGGCCCGGTCGCGCGTGAGCTGCGCGACAAGAAGTTCATGAAGATTGTCTCGCTCGCACCGGAGGTGATTTAAGTGAAGATCCGTAAGGGCGATACCGTGCTGGTTATCTCCGGTCCGGACAAGGGTGCTCAGGGCAAGGTCATCGAGGCCTACCCGAAGCGCGACAAGGTCCTGGTCGAGGGCGTTAACCGTATCAAGAAGCACGTTGCAAACTCCGCTGCGGAGCGCGGTGCATCCTCGGGTGGCATTGTCACTCAGGAAGCTCCGATTCACGTGTCGAACGTCATGCTGGTCGACGAAGATGGTACCCCGACTCGCGTCGGTTACCGCTTCGATGAGGACGGCAAGAAGGTTCGCATCTCCCGCCGTACCGGGAAGGACATCTAAGCATGAGCGAAAATTACACCCCTCGTCTGAAGGCCCGTTACCGCGATGAGATTCGCGGCAAGATGCAGGAAGAGTTCTCCTACGAGAACGTCATGCAGATTCCGGGCGTCACCAAGGTCGTCGTCAACATGGGCGTCGGCGCTGCTGCTCAGGACAAGAAGCAGATCAACGGTGCTATCAACGACCTGACTCTGATTACCGGTCAGAAGCCAGAGACCCGTCGTGCTCGCAAGTCGATCGCTAACTTCAAGCTTCGTGAAGGCGACGCCATCGGCGCTCGCGTCACCCTGCGTGGCGACCGTATGTGGGAGTTCCTGGATCGTCTGCTGACCGTGGCTCTGCCGCGAATCCGCGACTTCCGCGGTCTGTCTGATCAGCAGTTCGATGGTCACGGTAACTACACCTTCGGCCTGTCTGAGCAGACCATGTTCTACGAGATCGACGTTGACAAGATCGACCGCCCGCGCGGTATGGACATCACCGTCGTGACCACCGCTACCAACAACGAGGAAGGCCGCGCGCTGCTGCGCGAGCTGGGCTTCCCGTTCAAGAAGTAGTTTTGCCTCTTCGGTAGCTTTTGCCTGAAGCCCCGGATGCCGCTCGGCCTCCGGGGCTTTTTGCTGCTCTGTTAGGTGCTTATGTTCGTGGGGGAGTGAGGTTGCTGTGCGGGGCCTGCGTAGAAGTTACCAGTGTTACTGGTGTGAAAGGTGACCCTTTTTGGGGGTTGAAAATTAGTAAAGCCACAAGGTTTCTCAGTTGAAAGTTAGGCGTTTGTGATGATTTCGTTGTAAACTGCCATTCGTCATAGTGACGGCCGCCAAAATGCATTGTGGTCGTTATCAATTTGGGCAAGACTTAAGTGACTTCAGCCTCTGTGTGATTGAGCCAGTGGTTCTACACAGTGCGGTCCTTAAGTTAAAACGCAAAGGGATTAACTACATGAAGAACTTCTCCGTGGCCGTCCGCTCGGCTGCTATTGCAACTGTTGCGGCTCTGGGTCTGAGCTTGGGTGCAGGTGCCGCCAACGCACAGCCGGAAATGCCGAACATTCCGATTCCGGGTCTCGGCGACACCGGCCCGAAGGGCGTCAAGCAGATCGTCACCTTCGGTGACTCCTTCACCGCTAATGCCGGTAAGGGTGGCCCGCGTGGCCTGGCGCCGGGGCAGAACGTACTGGTCGCCAACTGCGCTACCGACATGGAAAACTGGCCGAAGATCGCAGCTACGAAGCTGAACAAGTCCCTGGGTGACTGGTCCTGTAACGGTCTTGGCGGCTTCCCGGGTCAGCTCCTCGCATACCTGGAGGCTTCCATCCAGTACGGCGACATCGGAGAGGGCACCGAGAAGGTTGTCCTGATGTACGGCGGCATGGACTGGGTCCAGTGGGTTGACGTGGCAGGCGAGCTTGTCGCAAAGCCGGATCCGCAGGCTCCTTCCGCGTTCAAGCAGACGCTGCGTCAGTTCACTGACCGCGTCCACCAGGTTGCCCCGGGCGCTCAGGTCGTCCTGGCGTCGTACCCTGAGTACGCCACTGATGACCAGCTGTGCCTGGTGAACACCCCGAACCAGACCTTCCCGATCCCGGCACCGGGTGCCAGCGAGATCCAGGGTGCATTCCGTGACAGCATTCGCTCCGCATCTCACCACGTAGGTGCCGGCTTCATTGACGTCTACGAGGCAACCCTCGGCCACGGTACCTGCAACCCGAACCCGGATGAGCGCTTCGTCGCCGGTTTCGCAGACCCGGTGATGGGTCCGATGACCAACCACCCGACGGTGGCTGGTGAAAAGGCAATGGGTAACATCATCGCCGACCAGCTCTACTAATCTCCTCTAGCCGGCGCCATGTCGGCTAGGAATTGAGTTCCACTGTTAATTGGTGGGGCTTCACGCCGCGAGCGGACTAACGTCCGTCTGCGGCGTTTTTGCATTTCGGCCTGTATTTGTTAGTATCACCAGGTCTGCCCTCTATAAGAGGTGCGGCAGTAAAAATGTAAGAACTTTGCTGTAGGCCCCTCGCCTCGCATCGTCTCTGGCGTCACCTGGGTGGCGAGCTGACTCGGCTATTGAACCGAGTTGGCGAACAGTAGCCCTTAAATCGCCGGAATCACGATATTGGAAATCGCTCCAACTTAAGCTTTTGCCGTGTGACAGTTGCTGTTTGCGCGGTCATTGGAGTTAGCCACGAGGTGGGAAGGAACCGCAGCGAGAAAGGAAGCGGTCACTAACCATGACCATGACTGACCCAATCGCCGACATGCTGTCGCGCGTGCGCAACGCTAACAACGCGTACCACGACTCTGTCTCGATGCCGTCGTCCAAGCTGAAGGCTAACATCGCCGAGATTCTCAAGTCTGAGGGTTACATTGCGGACTACGCAGTCGAGGATGCCAAGGTCGGCAAGACCCTGACCCTGAACCTGAAGTACGGTCCGTCCCGCGAGCGTTCGATCGCTGGCGTGCGTCGCGTCTCCAAGCCGGGTCTGCGTGTTTACGCAAAGTCCACTAACCTGCCGAAGGTCCTCGGCGGCCTGGGCGTGGCTATCATCTCCACGTCTCAGGGCCTGCTGACTGACCGTCAGGCTTACGAGAAGAAGGTTGGCGGGGAAGTCCTCGCTTACGTCTGGTAAAGGGGGAACTACACAATGTCTCGTATTGGTAAGAACCCTGTCGTTGTCCCGGCAAACGTTACTGCCCAGGTCAATGGCCAGGACGTTTCCGTCAAGGGCCCGAAGGGCGAGCTGTCTGTCTCTATCCCGGCTCCAATTACTGTTGAGCTGAAGGACAATGAGATTGTGGTCAACCGCCCGGATGACCACCGCAAGAGCCGCTCCCTGCACGGCCTGTCCCGTTCGCTGATTAACAATATGGTTGTCGGTGTGACCGAGGGCTACACCATCAAGATGGAAATCTTCGGTGTCGGTTACCGTGTCGCCAAGAAGGGCAAGGACCTCGAGTTCTCCCTGGGCTACTCGCACCCAGTCCTGATCGAAGCACCGGAAGGCATCACCTTCGACGTCGACGGCACCACCAAGCTGTCGATCACAGGTATTGATAAGCAGCAGGTCGGACAGCTCGCAGCTAACATCCGTCGTCTGCGTAAGGATGATCCTTACAAGGGCAAGGGCATTCGTTACGATGGCGAGCAGATCCGTCGCAAGATCGGAAAGACGGGTAAGTAATGAGCAACACCAACGAAAAGCGCCTCCCGGTAGGCAAGGACATCTCGACTCGTCGTCGTGTCGCCCGTGCCCGCCGTCACGCACGCTTGCGCAAGAACGTCCGCGGCACCTCCGAGGCACCGCGCCTCGTCGTGCACCGCTCTTCCCGCCACATCACCGCTCAGGTTATCGACGACTCCATCGGTCGTACCCTGGCAGCTGCTTCCACTCTGGACGCAGATCTCCGTGGCTTCGAGGGCGACAAGAAGGCCAAGAGCGCCAAGGTCGGCGAGTTGATTGCTGCTCGCGCTAAGGATGCTGGCATCGAGAAGGTCGTTTTCGACCGCGGTGGCTACCAGTACCACGGCCGCGTTGCTGCTCTGGCCGAGGCTGCCCGTGAAGGTGGTCTGAAGTTCTAATGCGCACTTACAAGTCCAACGGAAGGAATGCGTGATGTCGGAACGCGATAAGCGCGAAGGCGGACGTAACTCCGCTGACAACAAGAACAACAACCGTCGTGGTGGCCGCGGTAACGACCGTCGCCAGCAGGACGAGCGTTCGCAGTACATCGAGCGCGTAGTAACTATCAACCGAGTTTCCAAGGTCGTCAAGGGTGGTCGTCGCTTCAGCTTCACCGCTCTGGTCATCGTCGGTGACGGCGAGGGCATGGTCGGCGTCGGCTACGGCAAGGCCAAGGAAGTACCGGCAGCTATCCAGAAGGGTGCTGAAGAGGCTCGTAAGAACTTCTTCCGCGTCCCGATGATTGCTGGCACCATTACCCACCCGGTTCAGGGTGAGACCGCTGCTGGCATCGTTCTGCTGCGCCCGGCTGCTCCGGGTACCGGTCTGATTGCCGGCGGCGCTGTCCGCCCGGTTCTCGAGTGCGCCGGTGTTCAGGATGTTCTGTCCAAGTCGCTGGGTACCAACAACTCCATCAACGTTGTTCACGCAACCGTTGATGCTCTCAAGCAGCTGGTTCGCCCTGAAGAGGTTGCCGCACGTCGTGGCAAGTCCCTCGAAGAGGTCACCCCAGCACGTATGCTGCGCGCACGCGCAGGTCAGGGAGCGTGATTTCCATGGCACTGAAGATTACCCAGGTCCGTGGTACCGCTGGTACCAAGCAGAACCAGAAGGATTCGCTGCGCACTCTCGGCCTGAAGCGCATCAACGGTTCCGTCGTTCGCCCGGATACTCCGGCTGTGCGCGGTCTCGTGAACGTTGTGCGTCACCTGGTCGAGGTTGAAGAAGTAGCGGGGGAGTAGGTAAACCATGAGCGAACCAATTAAGCTCCACGACTTGGCCCCGGCTCCGGGCGCTAAGAAGAAGAAGACTCGCGTCGGCCGTGGTGAGGCTTCCAAGGGTAAGACCGCTGGTCGCGGCACCAAGGGCACCAAGGCCCGCAAGCAGGTTTCGGCAGCATTCGAGGGTGGCCAGATGCCACTTCACATGCGTCTGCCGAAGTTGAAGGGCTTCAAGAACCCGGCGAAGGTCACCTTCCAGGTGGTCAACGTTTCGGATCTGGAGCGGCTGTTCCCGAACGGTGGCGACGTCACCATCGCCGACCTGGTTGCAAAGGGCGCTGTCCGCGCTAACCAGCCGGTGAAGGTCCTCGGCGACGGCGACATCAACGTCTCCGTCAACGTCACCGCAACCAAGTTCTCGGGCTCCGCAAAGTCCAAGATCGAGGCTGCAGGCGGCTCTGTCACTGAGGCCTAAAGCATTTAAGCTTTAACAAAAGAGCTCTTAACCCAAGTGGTTAAGAGCTCTTTTTGTATTGAGGGGAGGAAAGGGGAGGGGAGGGCAGCGCAAACCGCCCGCTTACAGCAGGCCGGTGTTGCGCAGAGCCTGCTCCAGTCGGTCGATGTCAGCGTCCGTATGGAGCGCTGTAATGGTCAAACGCAACATTGCCTCACCACGGGGAACCGTCGGGTAGCGAATCGCAGGTATGTACACGTCGAGCTCCGCCAACCGTGCTGAGGCGTCCATCGCTTCGGCTTCGTCGCCAACGGGCAGTGGGATGATTGCAGATGCGGGGTCTGACTTTGCGTCAACCAGGGAGCGGACGCGCGCAATATTACGCTGCAATCGCTTGACGACGTCCCCAGCCTCCAACTGCTTCAACGCGGCGCGGATAGCTGCGACGGAACCTGGGTTCATCGACGTTGAGTACACGAAGCTACGGGCTTGATTGCGTAGCAGTTCGCCAACTGGTGGGGAGCAGAGAACGTATCCTCCTTCGACACCGAGAGCCTTGCTCGCGGTGCCGACCACAATGTCCGGGCGCATGCCCAGGTGCGATGCAGTGCCACGACCTTGTTCTCCGATAACGCCGACGCCGTGGGCGTCGTCAAGCATCAGCCATGCGTTGTGACGGCGACAGGTGCGCTCGAGTGCGGGGCCGTCGATGACTTCGCCTGACATGGAGAACACTGTGTCGGAGATGACAAGCTTGTGGCGAGCGCTCGATGTTTCGAGGAGACGGTCGAGTGCCTGGTAGCCAGCGTGCGGAAAGACCGTGACTTTAGCTCGGGCATTGCGGCAACCGTCGATGATGGAAGCATGGTTGGCGGCATCGGAGAAGATTTCAACATCGGCGGTGGCAATGGCGGCGATGGTTGAGTGGTTCGCCTGGTAGCCAGTCGCAAAGAGAACGGCATCGTCGAAACCGAAGAACTGCGCCAGTTCATTCTCAAGTGCGCTGTGGATGCTAGTGCCGGTGGTCAGGCGAGAGCCGCCGGACCCGGTGCCGAAATGTCCAATTGCCTCGGTGGCAGCTGAGATGAGTTCAGGGTGCGTGGACAGGCCGAGGTAGTCCGAAGAAGAAAACAGTAGATAGTCGGTTCCGTCAATTCGGCTGTGTGGCAGTTGTCCGGTTTCGAAAGTGCGCAGTGTGCGGGCAAGCCCTTCAGCGGCCCAGGCCGAGTTCCTTTGGGCGGCGATTGCTGAGAGGTCGCTGTTGGGGGCGGTCACGTCCGGCGAGGAACTGGCGTCAGCTGGGAGCTCGACGTAGACCGGCGCGTTCTCCAGGTAATCGATTAGCTCGGGGATATCGGTGCCGGGTTCAACGATGAAGATGCGAGTACCAAGAGTGCTGCCGTGGTCCTTGATATTGGGGATACGGTGAAAGACTCCGTCCAGCGCCAGATATCCTCGCGTGTAAAAGGGGTCATCGGAGAGGCAGATTTCTGCGACGATACCCGGGGCGCTGTGAACCTTAGATGCGAGGATGAGCGCCTCGTGAAAATGATCCTTGGTGCAGTCCTTACTGGGGTGCGAGATGGCATCAAAAGTGGAAACCCGTACACCACGGGCAGGATTTGGGTCGAGCCGTTCACCGGAGGAGGCATCGATGAGAGCGGCACCGCGGAGACCTGTGAGTGAATAGGCCATTTCGACGGCGATGTCGGCTGCTTGTATGCCTGCAGCGTGTAGGCGTTGAGCAATGAGATTGCGTGCGTCCTCAGGGCTGGGGTTCGACTCTAGAAAGGGAGTCAACGCGGACACGGTGCCGATAGTCGACTCTTCAACCTTGTCCACAGTGATGTGAATTGTGTCGGCTCGACCCTTGTCGTGGTGAAGTGCACGGCTAGTCATTGCAGAAGCCAGCTGAGGTAGTTCGACGGCCGGTGCAAGACGCTCAGCGCCAGAGATATGGCAGCCATCGGCGCTGGATCGCATGCGGATGCTGTAGGTACTCACAGAGCAAAACTTTAACACTGTTCAAGTTTTGTCTGGGAAAATTGGGTGAGGCACAGTGAGGGGGCGTGGGCTCAGAGGGGAGGGGGCGCTGGGATCGTCGTCAAGCGAAAAGAGGTGATTGGCGGGGCGCTGTACTAACGGTGATATGGAGGTGTATTGCGACGATGTGGAGAAACGCTGGTAGACTCACTACGTCAAATACTGTCAATTAAAGGTTTGAGGAATACGTCATCCGCGTTGCTTAACTAAAACGGGAGACTACTGGCGGATAAGCGGGTAAGTCTTTCGGGAAAAGCGTGGGAGAAGCGGATTTCTTGACCTCGGGAGGATGCACGTGGCTTCCGGTCTCATTGCGGCGTTGCGCGATCCCGATTTGCGTAAGAAGATCTTCTTCACTCTGACGATGATCATTCTGTACCGAATCGGCTCGCAGATTCCAACCCCTGGTATCGACTACCAGTTGGTCAACGCGCAGCTCGAGCAGATTTCGAAAGATCAGTCCAGCGTTTACTCGCTGATTAACCTGTTCTCAGGTGGCGCTCTGCTGCAGATGGCGATTTTCGGCATCGGCATTATGCCGTACATTACGGCCTCGATTATCGTCCAGCTGCTCACGGTGGTGATTCCACACTTCGAGCAGTTGAAGAAGGAAGGGCAGTCGGGTCAGACAAAGATGACCCAGTACACCCGCTACCTCACAGTGGCGTTGGCGTTGCTGCAGTCTGCAGGCATTGTGGCCATGGCAGACCGAGGTGCCCTGCTGGGTGGCTCGCAGTCGCTGCTGGTTAAGGATGCGGGTGTCTTTGACCTCGTGGTGATGGTCGTTGTGATGACCTCCGGTGCCGTGCTGGTCATGTGGATGGGTGAGCTCATCACTGACCGAGGCGTCGGCAACGGTATGTCGCTGCTGATTTTCTCCGGTATCGCCGCTGGTATGCCGGCGCAGGGAGCGAACATTCTGCGCTCCACCACCGGTGTCGTGTTCGCCACCGTGATTGTTGCCGTGCTGATTCTCATCATCGGCGTTATTTTCATTGAGCAGGGACAGCGCCGTATTCCGGTGCAGTACGCAAAGCGCATGGTTGGTCGTCGCCAGTACGGCGGATCTTCCACCTACCTGCCGCTGAAGGTGAACCAGGCCGGTGTTATCCCTGTCATCTTCGCGTCCTCTCTGATTTACGTGCCGGTTCTGATTACCCAGATTGTTCAGTCCGGTCAGTCGAATCCGAACATGGACAACTGGTGGCAGCGCAATGTCATTCAGTACCTGCTGGCGCCGTCCAGTTGGCAGTACATTCTGCTGTTCTTCCTGATGATCATCTTCTTCTCCTTCTTCTACACCTCCGTGCAGTACGACCCGCACGAGCAGGCGGAGAACATGAAGAAATACGGTGGATTCATTCCGGGCTTCCGCCCGGGACGTCCGACTGCTGAATACCTGTCCTACGTCCTGATTCGCCTGCTGACTGTCGGCTCGCTGTACCTGGCGCTGATTGCTGTTCTGCCAAATGTCGCTCTTGATATGGGGCTTGGCGACGCGAACTCCGGTACAGGCGGTATGTTTGGAGGTACAGCCCTGCTGATTCTGGTCAGTGTTGCGCTGACGACGGTCAAGCAGGTTGAAAGCCAAATGATGCAACGTAACTACGAAGGGTTCTTGAAGTAATGCGACTCGTACTTGTAGGTCCTCCCGGTGCAGGCAAGGGCACTCAGGCAGCTATCCTCTCGGAGAAGCTCGGTGTCCCGCACATCTCCACCGGTGACCTGTTTCGCGCAAACATCGGTGAAGGCACTCCGCTCGGCATTGAGGCGAAGTCCTACATCGACGCCGGCAACCTTGTTCCGGACGACGTGACTGTGCGTATGGTCGAGTCCCGTCTGAATGAGGACGACGCTGCCAAGGGGTTCCTGTTGGATGGCTTCCCACGCACTGTTGGTCAGGCAGAAGAGCTGAAGCGTCTGCTGTCCAACCTCGGCACTGAGCTGGATGCGGTCGTACAGTTCGACGTTTCTGAGGATGTCGTCGTCGAGCGCATGCTGGCCCGTGGTCGCGCAGACGACACTGAAGAGGTCATCCGCAACCGCATGCATGTGTACACCAATGAGACCGCTCCTTTGCTGGATTACTACTCGGAGAAGATCATCAAGATTGCCGCTGAGGGATCCGTTGAGGAGATTAACGAGCGCACGATGGCTGAGCTGGAGAAGCTGAACTAGGCTCCTGGCACACCGGGTAACTAGACGCTCTAGCTTTTTCGCTGGCTGGGGCCGATGGGTTTGCCGGTTGTAGATGGTTGTTGAAGCCGCCCTTTCGAACCGTTGAGGTTTGGAAGGGCGGCTTTTGTGTGTGGCTGGGGTGGGGCGGGGGCAGCCGATAGTGAGGGCTACTGGAAGTCCTGAATGATTTCGTCGATAAGCGGTTGTGCGGCCTCGGCGCCAATATTCGCGAAAACGAACTCTTGGTAGATGCGGTTATCCTCGTCGATAACCATTACGAAAGGGGACCCCTTGTTGATACCGCTAAATGCGTGCTTGCCGGGTAGCTCGTATGGTGCGTAGTTTTCGACGGACTCAGCCTTTTCGTTAATGCGCTCGACAGTGGCCGGGTCCTCGGCCGTACTGAGCATTGCGGTGCCACCGTCGCCAACTGCCATTACGCAGGTGAAGCCATGCACGCTCTCGCTGCCAAAAATGACGGGTTTAGAGTCATCCGACTCGACGCAGCTGCCAATCGCCTCCTTAATTGCATCAGGTGTGAAGTTTTGGATCGACTCAGGCAGTGCAGAGGCGCCCATGAAACCCGAGGTGCTTCCAGGGGCCTCCGGCGATTCCGTGGCAGGGGAAGTGGAGGGGACAGTCGGCGCTGGCGACGGTTCGGGGTTGCTTGAGCATGCGCTAATCAGGAAAAGCGAGCTGGCAGCAATAACAACGCCCGCAGTCTGCGCGGACTTCAACAGTGAATGCATGCCAGTTATCGTAGGGCAGCTCATCTTTGGGTGTAAATTTCTCGGAAGTGGCAGCGATCCGAGCGGCGCCCTCGTAGGTGGCGGGGTACAGCTAGCCGGTGGTTCCCTTCTGGGGCAGAGTAGACTCAACCAGCGTGATGAGTTTTCGACGCCGCCGCAAAGTAGTTCCTGCCCGCACCGAGGGAGAATTGGATGCGATGCAAGCGGCCGGCGAGATCGTCGGTCGTGCATTGCTAGCCTGCCGAGATGCCGCTAAGCCAGGGGTCACCACGGCAGATCTCAATGAGATTGCGCACCAGGTCATTATCGATGCTGGCGCAACGCCGTCCTTCCTTGGCTATGAAGGCTTCCCGGCATCTGTCTGCGCATCAGTGAACGAAGTGATTGTCCACGGCATTCCGTCTTCGTCTACGGTTCTCGCCGATGGTGATTTAGTCTCAATTGACTGTGGCGCAATCCTGGATGGCTGGCACGGCGATTCGGCACTTACTTTCGGCGTCGGAAAGCTGAGTGACGATGTCGAAAAACTGAACATTGCAACATCAGAGGTCCTCGCCGAAGGTATTAAGGCCATGGTGCCGGGCGCTCGCCTCACCGATATTTCGTATGCGCTTGAAATGGCGACCCGTGAGGCTGAACTGCGCCACGATATTGAACTCGGCATCGTCGATGGATACGGCGGGCACGGCATTGGGCGCGAGATGCACATGGATCCCTTCCTTCCCAACGAAGGCAAAGCAGGAAAGGGACCCCGCATCGTCGAAGGCTCCGTATTGGCCATTGAACCGATGCTCATTCTCGGCGGCGAGTGGGGTAGTGATGAGCTTGACGACGGCTGGACGGTCGTCAGCGCCGATAGAATGCCGGCCTCCCATTGGGAGCACACAGTTGCCGCCACAGCGGACGGCCCCCGTATTTTGACTCCTCGATATGAATAACTAGTGCGGGAGGGGCCACGCGAAAGGTCAGAATGTTGCTATAAAAGCTGCGATGTATTCTGAACGCGGGGAGAGAGTCCGCCTGCCATCGCTTGCAGGCGGTCCCATAGTGGTCGTATTTGGTAAAAACGCAGGTCGCGTGTAAAGTTGGGCGATGGTGTGGGCGCAGTGTCGCTGCAGTGATGATTATCCCTGCACGGAACTGCTAAAACACCAGGCAGAGTAGAGATTTCCCAACTGGTGCCGGGATTGTCCCGGGTATCCGCCAGAGAGACGTGGAGGACATGGCTAAAAAGGAAGGCGCAATTGAGGTTGAGGGTCGCGTCGTCGAGCCCTTGCCGAACGCGATGTTCCGAGTGGAGCTGGACAACGGGCACAAGGTGCTCGCCCATATCAGTGGCAAGATGCGCCAGCACTACATCCGTATTCTCCCGGAAGACCGAGTCGTAGTGGAGCTTTCTCCGTACGATCTCGAGCGTGGGCGAATCGTCTACCGCTACAAGTAAATCGACCTGACCACTGTTGGTAGTGGTTATGGGCTTATTTACTAACTAGACAGAAACTCCACCGTCCTAGCTGCTTCTGGTGACGGCCGCGTGATGTTGAGACCTAGTGTCTCAGCAGTTCGGCGCGGTGGTTCTTTATGAAAGCTTTTCCACAGAAGTAAGCGAGAATACCTCCGGCAACGGTGGCTGGAGCCTTTCTATAACACCTGCGCGACTCGGCGTCCGACCGAGTAAGCCGGGTCTGGGAAGGATGGCAGTGGAGTAAACCACCGCATCAACCGGAAGGAAATTGCCGTATGGCACGCCTTGCTGGAGTTGACCTGCCACGCAACAAGCGTATGGAGGTCGCTCTTACCTACATCTATGGCATCGGCCCCGCCCGTGCCAATGAGCTGCTGGAGAAGACCGGCATCTCTCCGGATCTGCGCACCGACGCTCTCACCGATGAGCAGGTTGCTGCGCTGCGTGACGTGATTGAAGCTACCTGGAAGGTCGAGGGTGACCTCCGCCGCCAGGTTCAGGCTGATATCCGCCGCAAGATTGAGATTGGTTCCTACCAGGGTCTGCGCCACCGTCGTGGCCTGCCAGTCCGTGGTCAGCGCACCAAGACCAACGCTCGTACGCGTAAGGGTCCGAAGAAGACGATCGCCGGAAAGAAGAAGTAAAACATGGCAGCTCCGAAGTCCGCACGCGGCCGTCGTACCGGCCGTCGCGTTGTAAAGAAGAACGTGGCTCAGGGCCACGCATACATCAAGTCCACCTTCAACAACACCATCGTGTCCATCACGGACCCGAAGGGCGCTGTTATCTCGTGGGCCTCCTCTGGTCACGTCGGTTTCAAGGGCTCTCGTAAGTCCACTCCGTTCGCTGCTCAGATGGCCGCCGAGAACGCTGCTCGTAAGGCCATGGAGCACGGTATGAAGAAGGTTGACGTTTTCGTTAAGGGTCCGGGTTCGGGCCGCGAAACCGCCATCCGTTCCCTCCAGGCCGCTGGCCTTGAGGTGTCCTCGATCTCGGATGTGACCCCTCAGCCGCACAACGGCTGCCGTCCGCCGAAGCGTCGTCGCGTCTAGGAATAGGGTAAGGAGAGAACAGAAATGGCCCGTTATACCGGTCCCGCAACCCGTAAGTCCCGTCGTCTCCGCGTCGACCTCGTCGGTGGCGACATGAACTTTGAGCGTCGTCCCTACCCTCCGGGGCAGGCTGGCCGCGCTCGTATCAAGGAGTCGGAGTACCTGCTCCAGCTCCAGGAGAAGCAGAAGGCACGTTTCACCTACGGCGTGATGGAGAAGCAGTTCCGTCGCTACTACGCCGAGGCTCACCGTCGTCCGGGCAAGACTGGCGATAACCTCGTCGTCCTGCTGGAGTCGCGTCTCGACAACGTTGTCTACCGCGCTGGTCTGGCTCGTACCCGTCGCCAGGCTCGTCAGCTGGTTTCCCACGGCCACTTCACCGTTAACGGTAAGAAGATCAACGTGCCGTCCTTCCAGGTAAGCCAGTACGACATCATCGACGTGCGCCCGAAGTCGCAGAAGATGATTTGGTTCGAAGAGGCACAGGAGAACCTGGTCGACGCTGTCGTCCCGGCATGGCTTCAGGTTGTTCCTGAGTCCCTGCGCATCCTCGTGCACCAGACCCCGGAACGCGCACAGATCGACATTCCGCTTCAGGAACAGCTGATCGTCGAGTTCTACTCGAAGTAATAACCAACTTCGCTTGCATCCATTCATTCCCTATGGCGTCATATAGCGGTCGCCACCTGGAGGATTTTCGAAAATGCTCATTTCCCAGCGCCCAACGCTGACTGAGGACTACATTGATTCCTCTCGCTCCCGGTTCGTTATCGAGCCGCTGGAGCCGGGTTTCGGTTACACCCTCGGTAACTCCCTTCGTCGTACGTTGCTGTCGTCCATTCCGGGCGCTGCAGTCACCAGCATCCGCATTGACGGTGTGCTGCACGAGTTCACCACTATCCCGGGCGTGAAGGAAGATGTCTCCGATATCATCCTGAACATCAAGGGTCTGGTGCTCTCGAGCGAGTTCGATGAGCCGGCTACCGTTTACCTGCGTCGCGAAGGTGCAGGCGCGGTGACCGCTGCAGACATTGAGTGCCCAGCAGGTGTGGAGATTCATAACCCGGACCACCACATCGCTACTCTCAATGATTCCGGTCGCTTGGATATTGAGATGATCGTTGAGCGTGGTCGTGGCTACGTGCCGGCGACCCCGAACTCCGGTGGCGAAATCGGCCGCATTCCGATGGACCAGATTTACTCGCCAGTTCTGAAGGTCAGCTACAAGGTGGAGGCTACTCGTGTTGAGCAGCGCACCGACTTTGACAAGCTGATCATCGATGTCGAGACCAAGAACTCGATCACCGCCCGCGACGCGATGGCGTCGGCAGGCAAGACTCTGGTTGAGCTGTTCGGTCTGGCACGTGAGCTGAACGAGGCTGCTGAGGGCATCGAGATTGGCCCGAGCCCGCGCGAGGCTGAGGATGTCGCTGCGTACCAGACTCCGATTGAGGATCTGGACTTCTCTATGCGCTCCTACAACTGCCTCAAGCGTGAGGAGATCCACACTGTCGGTGAGCTCGCTGCTCGTACCGAGTCGGATCTGCTGGATATCCGCAACTTCGGTGACAAGTCCATCAATGAGGTCAAGGAGAAGCTCGCTGAGCTTGGCCTCGCTCTGAAGGATTCCCCGAACAACTTCGACCCGGCTGCTGTCGCTGATTTGGACGCTGCCTCGGGCGATGACGCTGACTGGACTGATGGCGCAAGCGCTGGCTACGACGAGTAGTTCACCGACGCGACTTCATTAAAACGAGGAGATACCTATGCCTACCCCTAAGCAGGGTTCCCGTCTCGGCGGCTCCGCTTCGCACCAGAAGAAGATTCTGGCCAACCTCGCGAAGCAGCTCATCGAGCACGGCAAGATTAAGACCACCGACACCAAGGCCAAGCTGCTGCGTCCGTACGTTGAGAAGCTGATCACCAAGGCAAAGCGCGGCACTCTCGCAGATCGCCGCAACGTTGCAAAGCTGCTTAACGACAACTACGCAGTTAAGAAGCTGTTCGACGAGATTGGTCCGCAGTTCGCTGATCGCGACGGCGGCTACACCCGCATCATCAAGCTGGGTAACCGCAAGGGCGACAATGCCCCGATCTCTCTGATTGCTCTGGTTGAGGAAGAGACCGCAACTGCTGAGGCAACTCGCGCAACTCGCGCTGCTGCTTCCAAGCAGGCTGAAGAGGCAAAGGCCGAAGAGGCTGAGGCTACTGAGGCTGAGGCTGCAGAGGAGGAGTAATTCCCCTCGCTGACGGCTTCTGACCGTCACAGCTTTGAACCCCCGTTGAGCAGTTCATATCTGAACGCTCTTCCGGGGGTTCTTTGTGCTTGACGACGGTGCATAGCGCCCGACTCCAGTTCTGCCTCCGGTTACACCGACGGATTACGCACCAACATTGAGAGCAATACGGAGACCCTGCGGTGGAAACTGCTGATTATCTAATCCGGGGTCCCGGCTACAATCTGTTAACCGTGACATCACTTACTCCAACGACTCCGGATACCCCGTGCGATTCTCCCGATCGTGCCGCTATGGGGAGCACCGACTCCGACCTGGTTCGGTTGCGTTTTGACATTGCCTATGACGGGACAGATTTCCACGGTTGGGCTTCTCAGCGCGATAAGCCAACGGGAGAACCGGTGCGGACTGTGCAGGCGACGTTGGAATCCACTTTGGAGAAGGTGTTGCGCACTCCCGTGCAACTGACTGTGGCCGGTCGTACAGATGCCGGTGTTCATGCCTCCGGGCAGGTGGCTCACGCAGATGTTCCTGTCTCCTGTTTAGACACACGTTCTATCGCAGGGGACCCGAGTAATTTGGTTCGTCGTGTAGCGCGACTATTGCCCGCGGACGTGACGCTTCGGGGCACCTCGTTTGCGCCCCCGGGTTTCGATGCCCGCTTTTCCGCGTTACGTCGGCACTATGTCTATCGCGTCACTAGTTGCGTCAGTGGCCCGCTTCCTACCCGTGCTCGCGATACGGCCCACTGGCGGCGGTCAGTGGACATCAACCGCATGCAGGTGGCGGCTGATGCCCTACTGGGGCTCAATGACTTTGCCGCTTTTTGTCGACACAAGCCACATGCGACGACCACTAGAGATCTACAGCGGTTCCAGTGGTTCGACGTATCTACGCGGGAAGAACCAGAGCTGTACGAGGCCCATGTGACTGCCGACGCGTTCTGCTGGTCTATGGTGCGCTCACTGGTTGGGGCCTGCCTTAGTGTCGGTGAGGGGCGACGTGCGGTTGGATTCACTGAACAGTTGTTGAGTGAAGGGAAGCGTTCCCCGTTGGTCCCGGTGGCAGAGGCGCGTGGGCTCAGCCTGGTAGGTGTTGATTACCCCGGCGATGCTGATTTGGCGGCCAGGGCGGAGCAGACCCGCGAGCGTCGTGATGCCCGGACAGATGGGGACGAGGCTTAAATGTACAAGCTCTCGGTAATATTCCCTGAAGAAAGTGACCGTAGGAGGAGTGTTCGGTAGTGGTGTGGGCAATTGTTAGCTTGGTTGCGCTGCTCGTAATCCCCGGCGCTGTTGTAGTGAGAGCCAGCGGCGTTCGTACTCCGTGGGCGCTGGCCCTCGGTCCTGCGGTGACGTTTGGTATCGCAGGTACCGCAGGGTGGGCGCTCGGCGCTATCGAAGTGCGCTTCACCTTGGTCAGTGCGTCTATCTGCTGGGCCGTGACACTACTTCTCGCGCTTTGCTGGAGTGGCGGCAGCGCTTTGATTCGGCGGCGGCGCGGTAGTGTCGATCGCTCAGTGTCGGCCGAGACGCAGCCGCCCGCCGCAAGTCGATGGCGCGAGTTGGGCTATGGGCTAATCGCAAGTATCGGAGTCATCATCGCAGCGGCGGTTCTCACGTGGACCGCTATCGGCCGCATCGCTTCAATGTCCGAGGGGATGGCGACCATCCAGCAAGGCTGGGACACACTCTGGCATGCAAGTGTGCTCCGTTCGATTACGGAAGACGGCATGGCCTCGGCCACTAGAATGGGCGAGATTCAGAATGTGGAAACTCAGGCGGTGTCCTACTATCCCGCCGCATGGCATGCGTTCGGTGCGCTTTGGATATTGATTGTCCGTCTACCAATCACCGAGGCGGTCAATTACCTCGGCATTATCATTCCGGCCGTGACCATACCCACGGCGGCTGCGGCGCTGACCTGGCGAATTATTGATCGCCGAAAGCTGTCCACCGCCGTTGCTGCGGGGGTTGCGGCGCTTGTTTCCGCAGCGCTTCCGGTATTGATGCCCGTCGGGGTCTTCGTGGGGGCCTGGCCGTACCAGGTCTCGATTGCGCTAGCGATTACCGTTTTTGCCTTTGTTACGTCGCTCCCACACGCACCTCAGCGCATCTTGAGCGCTGCGCTTTCGATAATCGGTATCGGAGAGCTCCATCCGGCATCGGTGCCTACAGTCGTTATGCTCGGTGCAATTTGGTGGTTGTGCTACCGCCTGCCGCGTCCCGCGCATCCTGAACTGGGTGCGGTTCGCGCCAAGCTTTACGACGTCGCGGTGATTGCAGCCGCCTTTGTGCCAGCAGTGGCAGTACTACTGCCGCAGTGGCTTACGGGAACTTCTCAGACCGAGGATGTGCGCGCGGTTAGTGCTGAAGTAGACGACCTCGATCGTTTCGATGCGTGGTATCGAGGCGCCACAATGCTGACTCGCCACACTGAGGAATTCCGGCCGTTCTGGCCAATTATCATCCTTGGTTTCATCGGGATGGCGTTTTTGGTTTTCGCAGATACTTCGCGCCGACGGGTGTGGGTAGTACCGGCCTGGTTTGTTTCGGTGTTGATGACGACCCACGCGCTCAATCATTTTGGTGGCGTGCCGGGCGATATTCTCGCGCTGTATACGGATCTTCACTATTCGACGCCTCACCGGTTGGTGATGGTCACCGCGTACCTGTATTCCGCGTTTGCGGGTATCGCCGTTGCGTGGGGCTGCGCGTGGGCGGCTCGAATTAGTGAGTCAAAGGTGCCATCGACGGGGCGGGTTCTGGGGTTGAGCTTAGCGACGGTGAGCTCTGCTGTACTTGTGGTCTATGGAGTGGCGTCTAATGCTAGCGCTGCGGATTTCGCCTACAAGAGCCCTAGGGAATGGCAAATCATTTCCAAGGCTGACTTGAAGGCATTTGATTGGTTGGCCGAGCAGCCGGAGGCACATAAGTACCGCACGTTTACCAATCCGCCGGAGGGGTCCAGCTGGATGTACGCTCGCAATGACTTGCCAGTAGTGTTCCCGCACTATGACTGGCCAGTGGCGAATAAGTGGACTGCCACCTCAATGCTGTATTGGCACGCTGATTACCTCGGTTTTCCAGACCCCGACCGGCCGGATGGGGTGAACGATGTCGATCGCTCAGCCCGAAAGCTGAACGTGGGATTCATCTATTTGTCACCCCCGGGTATTTGGGATTCCAAGGAGGATTTAGAGTTTCCTGGTGAAGGGCTCTGGGTAGCTCCAGGGGTAACCCCTGTTTATCGAGATAGGGAAGTAACTATCTTCGCCTTCAATGACGTGATTACGCCAGAACGCATCGACGAGATGCGAGCTAGTTCTCCGGAAGTAATTCCTCCCTCGGCTACTAGGGGATGGAGCGATGGTCGGGTAGGTTAGGACACCATGCGGATGAATAAATTTATGGCAACGATCGCAGCTGGTGTGATGATGACTTTCGCGCTGGCCGGATGTGGAGACGACGAGCCGGCTAAGCCGGAAGTCTCGAATCGCTCCGTCAGTTCTTCCGCAAAGACTAAATCCTCGACTCCGCCGAAGCCGACTGAGGAGTCGACGACACCGACAGAATCAGAGACGCCGACGGAAACTCCTGCAATCACCCAGGTCAATGATGCGGATTACACCCCGGCGGACGGCCCAAATACTCGACTCTTTCAGTTGGAGGATGGCACGACACGTTGCTTCCTCAACGATCTGAGCGGTGACGCCTACTTGGCCTGCCAGGTGAATCTTGCCAATCCTCCGATGGTCGATGACGGCACGGGAAACAAGGTTCCCGCCAATGCTGTGTCCTGGAACCCGGGGGGAGTTACTTACGAGGTCCTGACGTTCCCGCCGGCGGGTGAGATGAAGACGCTGCCAGCGAATTCTCAGTTGAGCGCATTCGGTTACAACTGTGCGGCCTATGGCCCGTCGACTCTGGAGTGCTCGGGACCAGCGGGCGCTGCCACTATCGACAATGGCAATGTCACTGGTGCACAGATGCCGAAGGAGGATGTGCCTCCTGCAGCAGGCGGTCAGCCGGGTGGCCAAGAAAATGGCGCTCCGAATGACCCGGCGCAGCAGGGTGAGCCTGACGGCTCCCAGGCGCCGGGCGGTCTGCCAGATTTGGGTGCGTTGATTCCGGGACTGAACCGCTAGTTGCCCGCATAGCTAGTGGCTGCAATTCATCGGTAGTGCGGGCGGTAGATAGCGTCCAGGTGAATTCGCCCATCGCCAGTCGAGGGCACGAAGCTGGCATTTCCGCTGCTGCCGTGGGCGAACCTGTACGACTGACCTCGATGATTCTCGCGATTCCAGTACACAGGTCGGGCTCATACTCTTCGACAACAACCACATCGACGGTGTCGTCTCCAGCTCGCGCGAGAAGTACTGCGCCCAGATCAAGGGCCACAGTATAGAAATGTGGTCGGGCCGTGCGAATTCCTACTCGATAGCCGAGGGAGAGCATTCCGATGAGCAGCTCACAAATGTCCTGATTGCCGCAGTCGACCTCCAACCGGGGTAAGTTCGCGGGACACATTGTGATGGTTTGTCCGCTGCTCCCGGCTCCTATGACCTGCGCCGGACCATTAGTGATAGCGATGTCACGTTGTCGGCTTAACCACAGGTGCGGTTTGCGTCCCAACGCCGCCACATGATGAGAGCGTCCAGTGCGGCGCAGCTGCACGACCTCCGCAGAGCTCTCAGTCAGAGCACATTCCGGTGCCGTCAATCGCCGTGCGCGAATACCAAGGGTTCCCAGCCGGTGGATGAGGAAGCGTAGGGCTTGGTCAGCGGAGGCTTCCACCGGAAGAGTTGCCACCAGATGTGTCCAGGGTTCAGGGGCTGTGCCGGAGCGCTCGGCTGCTCGGAAGTAGCGGTGCGCATGCTCTCCGCGGACTTCCGGCGCAATGTGATAAAAGCACAGCGCATCCAGGGTCACTGGGCTGTCGTCGGCAAGCGAGACGATATCCGCAGCGCTTAGCTGGCTTCGCAGGCCTGGTGTGAGACGTAGTCCGATGAGTTGTCCTGGTTCGGTGCGTCGCAGGCGGTCACGAAGGCTGCGGCCGCGCACAGGGACATGCGCGCCTGCAGTGATGGTTATTGCTGTAATGAGTAGCCACAATGACAATGGCATGTGAAAATCCCCCCAATATGTTCCCCACTAAAATTCCCCTGGTCGCACAGTAGCGCGGCCTGGCTTACTCTGCAGGGTAGAGATTATTTGGGGGAATAGTTTTGGGGGAAACTCATGCCACGTACGCCGACTACGCCTAGCCAGGTCAGCGGTCATCGATTCTTGATTCGTCGGATTGAGCACGCGCTTGTGCGTGCGGATTCGCGAATGCTGCACGATCCTCTGCGCACGCGTACGCGAGCACTGTTTATCGGCTGTGCGCTGGTGGTTTTACTGGCCGCCGGCACTGCGGTGCTGTCGTTGGTGCGGCCGCAGGGCGGTTCGAGCTCCAATGAGCAGCTGATTGTCGTATCGGGGTCGGAGGGCCTGCATGTACGTGTCAATGGTCGATTGCATCCAGTCGCGAATCTCGCATCGGCGCGGTTAATTTTGGGCAATCCTGCTGAGCCGAAACGGGTGCGCAGTAGTGAGTTGGACAAAGAGGACATCAGTTTTGCTGTCGGGATTGAGGGCGCTCCCGCAGTTCCGGCCGCGCCGGCAGGCTCTGGTGCCTCGGGAGCTGCCAAGAGGGGCAGTGCAGGTGCGCCGGAGTTGGCACTGTCTCTGTGCGAGCGGACGGTCCAAGACCTCGGGCAGCCGTGGATTGTTGCAGAGTCACTTGCGCGTCTTGAAGAAGTACGTGGGGAACCGCAGCAGCTTACCCGAACCCACTCGGACAGTGCCGTCGTTGCCGATGGCCAAAACCTCTGGCTGATTACGCAGGGCTACCGCTCGCGGTTGGATGTCAACCACCCGGAGCACGCCGCTGTTTCTCGAGCGCTGGGGTTGGAGCGCGCCGCAGTCCGGCCTGTCAGCCCTGCGTTGCTCAGAACGATTCCGGAGGTTCCGATTCTGGCCGCACCAGCAATCCCGAACCGCGGCGCACCCACGCACTTCGCCGCTCCATTCGACACAGTCGGCAATGTGATTGAGGTCGGGCAGCGGCGCGTTATCGTACTTGACGACGGTGCCGCGATTCTCTCCCCGGTGCTAGGAGAGCTATTAGCTGCGCATAGCCCAGTTCTGCAGGCCAGTGAGGGGCAGCTGGCGGCAGTTCCCGTTGCGAATGCGCCAGCAGTCCCGGGGCTACCTGAAAAGCCGTTGACGTTTGCCGATGCTGATGGCTGGTTGTGTGCCGGCCGGATAGCAGGACGGCCGCAAGCTCTGGTGCAGTGGTCGCAGCATGCTCCGGAGGGGCGGCACGTGGATTACCCACATGCCGACGGTTCGGGTGCGGCCGTCGACGGTTTCGTGGATGGTCGCAGCCGTGAGCGCAGCTCAATTGCAGTAAGCGTAAATGGGGCCGTACACGTCATTTCGCCAGAGGGGATGCGCTTTGCTGTGCACGATCGCACAACGCTGGCTGCCCTCGGGTTTAATGCATCAACCAATGCCGATAGCGGTGGCACGCGACCAGTGGACTGGGAAGTGCTGGCCGCGTTGCGCGGAGGCCCTGAGCTGAGTAAGCAGGCGGCGCTAGGGCCGCTGTCTGGGACGCGAGAGCAACCAGGCACCTAGGCCTAGCGCGCATATCAGGAGCAATCCAGTCGCCCGGAGCGGTGCATTGCGCTCCTGCGAAGAAAGCAGATCCGGCGGAGCCGGTGCGGCAGCGGGGTTGGCTGCGTGCTGCGCAGCGGTGTCTACAGTGGTCCAAATCAGAGCGTCATAAGGTGCAATGATGCCGCGACCAAGGCCGAGCCCGGAACTAATTGGGCTCGCGGAATTAAGGATGATGTCGCGAACCTGTGCTGGGGAAAGCTCTGGGTTTCGTGCCAGCAGCAGGGCAGCTGTGCCCGACACGGTTGGCGTGGCAAAGCTGGTGCCGGCAATCTGTTGATCTCGGGTGTTATCCCCGGACCCGAGCACGTGGCGGTCTATGAGACCGGTGGGGGTGCGCGGATCGGGACCGAGTACGGGGCCGCCGGGAGCGGAGACATTGACCCATTGTCCCGTGATTGCATACTCCGCGGGTTGTGCTTGGCCGGCATCGTCGAACTGTACTGCTGATACTGCGATTACCTCCGGCAGAACTGCGGGCCACGCTACGGATCCGTCCTGACAGCTATCGCCCTTATTGCCTGCCGCTGCGACCACTACTGCGCCTGAGACTTCCGCGCGTGCGACGCTCTCAGCAACATCTGTTGCACCTTGGGGCATTACGCCTGCCGGGGCACACGATGTGAGCGAGATATTGATGACCCGCGCGCCCTCCGCGACGGCCCTGTCGATAGCTTGTGCCAGCGACTCCAAATTGCCTTCGCCATCGGCTGTTTGTCTTATCGACAACACGTGCGCGTCGGGCGCCAGTCCGGCGAAACCATCGGCACCGGGCCGGCCTGCAATAATGCCAGCTACTAGAGTTCCGTGACCGTCGCAGTCTACGAACCCGCTGTTGCCGTCGACAAAATCGCCACCGTCGAGAACCTCGCCCAGGCGCTCATTGGGTGAGACCCCGGTATCGATTACCGCCACCGTAATCCCCGCACCCGTCGTCAGTTGCCATGCTTGGCGAAACCGAAGCGCTTTTTCGATCACCGTCGGTTCATGCAGTGCGCTTTCCGACGACAGCATCGTGGCCACGCAGTCCTGGCTGTTCTGGGCAGCCGCTATTGGTGCGATGCCCGACGGTGCTACTGCGGTGGCCGCCGTCAACGTCGAGATAAGCACTGTGGAAAGTGCGGCCGTGGCGGTGAGACGAGTTTTTATGGCATTCATGAAAAGTGGGTTTTTCACTGGAAGAACCCACTTACGAACTCAGGGAATTCGGCAATGATGGCCGCAATGGGCAAAATAACGGCGATACTGCAGGCCTCGGTTAGCTCAGCTATGCGGCGCGTTGTAGGTGAGATGCGTGACGCGGGAAATGCGGCTAAGGCGGTGGCTGCAAGCATGGGGACGACCAGGCCAGCGGCGACTGGCCAATTGCCCTCGAACCACTGTTGAAAGGCGACGGCCACAATGACGGCAAGACCAGCTAAAGCAGTACAGGTGGAAGCTACTTTCCGGGCTTGGCCACGGGAGTGAATTGCACAAAAGACTATGACAGCAGCAGCCATGCCTAGAGGCCACCACTTGTTCGCATAGGCTCCGGAGAAAAGTACCACCAGGGTGAAGATGCTGAGACTTCCGGTGCCACTGCAGAGGATGCCATCGAGAATCCACCCCGCTCGCTTAGGTGCGTTGTGGGATATTTCGGGAGTTTCGCTGTCATCGAAGCTCTCGCCGGCGGCAGGGACTTTGGGTACGCGAATACCGGCAGCCTTGATAGCGATGGAAGGTGCCAGCAGTATCAGGATGACTGCACTAGCAGCGGTGAGCGCTCCTGATTGAACCGAGTTGTGGAAAAGTGCGACAGCCGCAGCGTAAATACCGAAGGTAACTGCAGCACTGAGACTCGTCGCGCCCAGGGTAACGGTGATGCGGTTGTCGCCGTCGCCGGTGTTGGAAATGAGAAAAATCAAACCGATGACGGCAAGCGCGACACTAATCGCAGCAGTCGGCGGCCAGTCGGTGAGTATGCGGTGTAGGTCGAGGCCAACGAAGCAGAGCCCCGAAGAGGTGCCCAGAATGAGCACTTGCAGCTCCAGGGACATGACAATCGCCGGTTTTGCGCTACGCAACAGAGCCAGGCGCAGTCCACCGGCTACTGCCAGCAGCGCGATGAAGCTGATTGCCGCGGCCAGTGTGGAATCGGTACTGCTCAAGCTCAATGAGGCAGCTGCGATTGAAGCTGTGGCCACGAGGGCTGCGGTACAGCCAACAACCAAATCAGCCGTCCCGATACCGTCGGTATAGGTGGTGTCGGTAATAGCATCGGCGGCATCGAAGAGCCGAGGTTTGGGCACGGGACCTGGGTCGTTGATAACAACCAGGCGTTCGCCTGGTGCAATACCGGCATCGTTCAGGGTGTCGTCGGCAAGCAAAATCGTGCCAGTGGCGGTCCGTAGCTGCCACTGTGCCAGCGGGAAGTCCGCAATGTCGATATCGAAAATTTGCAGGATATCCGGTACAAGTGCGGCGATTGCGACGTTGGTCGGTAATGCAAGGTCTGCGTGTGCTCGGTTGGTGTCTTCGGGCATGTGTGCGGCATCAATGCGCACGCGAATGAGTTCCCCCAGCATGTATTTCCCCCATGAATTCTGCATGCTTTAGTCCCTCTAGAGTGTCGTACAACTCGCTAGAGCGCTACTCGGAGTAGTAACTGCGCGTGCCCCCGCTATCAGTTTCGGTCATGCGCTGCGAGAATCCGGAGTGTGTTTTAAGCTATGCGTACACCGATTGGTCGGGGGATTGGCCGTCGAGTGAACACAAGGGGCGACACATAGCGGGGGGATTTTTGTGACTAGTGCACAGGCGGAGATTTCGGCTACCCGAAAAGCGGGGCTGCAGCCTATGACAGGCACAATCGCGCCGGATGCGCCACCGGAAGCGCCGGAACCACAGTCGGTGCCGCTGATGCGTGCACTCATGCCGTTAATCATGGTCGTGGCAGTGGTTGGCATGGTGGTGTTGATGTTTGTCTCTGGGATGGGACGTAACCCGATGTCGTTTATGTTTCCGCTGATGATGGTGTTTTCCACTGTGGGCATGATGGTGTCGGGCGGGGCGGGAAATAAGGACATGGCACCGGTGCGGAAGGACTATCAGAGGCATTTGTCCAGTATTCGCCGCGCGGTGGCGAAAGCAGCGAGGATGCAGCGTGAATCGGCGCAGTTTATCCACCCTCGGCCTGGAACTCTGTGGCAGCTGGGGGCGATGGGGAGGGCGTGCGAACGCCGAAAGGGGGACCCGGATTTCTTGCAGCTGCGCATCGGGGTGGCAACGCAGCAGCCCGCAACGCCCGTAACACCACCGGCAATTCCGGCGCCGGAGAAACTGGATCCGGTTTCCGCCGTAGCACTGCGGGAAGTTATTCGATCGGCTCGTCAGGTTGAGGGCGTGCCCTTTGCCATAGATGTGTCAGCCTTTGAGATCATCGCGCTCACTGGAGATACCGCGGCGCAGGGGCTGGCTCGAGCAATGGTCGCCCAAGCTGCTGCGCTGCATCATCCGGAGGATTGCCTGATTGCAGTTGTGGGAGATGAGTGGGAATGGCTGAAATGGACGCCACACCACGGACACCCCGCAGTTACTGATGCCTGTGGCCCAGCGCGGTTGCGGGCGGCGACGTGTGCGCAGCTGACTGAGCTGCTCACGGCTATCGACATACTGCCAGCTGCAGTGCTGATTGTGCTGGCGGATTCGAACGGACAGCACGATGTCACTGAACTGACACCGATTTTTGACGCGGCGGGGTCGGAGACCTCGGTAGTTTTGCTGACCGTCGTGGAAGCGCAGTCAACGTTGTGGGAGGCAGCGGTTCACCATGGCATCGCGCTGGTTGTTTCCGCTACTGCTGTGCATGCGGAAACTGCGTCCGGACGGGAGGAGATTGGCGTACCTGATCAGCTGAGTCCAGCAGAAGCGGAGGTGCTTGGGCGGAGCTTGGCGCGTTTTGAAGTGCCAACAAGCGCAGATGATTCTGTTAAGACCTCGGAAGACCCGGTCATGGAGGAGCTCGGGCTGTACCCGCCTCCGACAACTCTGCGCTACCGACCGCGCTACGGCAGTGCTCGTCTGCGCATTCCTGTTGGAGCTGATGACGGTGGTGCTCCGGTCTATCTGGATTTTAAGGAGAGTGCTGAGGGCGGCATGGGGCCACACGGTCTGTGCGTTGGTGCCACAGGGTCGGGTAAGTCGGAATTCCTCCGAACGACCGTGGTAGGGCTCGCAGCTACGCACAGCCCGGATCAGTTGAACTTTGTGCTGGTGGACTTCAAAGGCGGGGCGACGTTTCTGGGACTGGATCAATTGCCTCATGTCTCGGCGGTGATTACCAACTTGGAGCAGGAGCTTATCCTGGTCAACCGCATGGAAGACGCACTGCGCGGTGAGATGACGCGGCGCCAAGAGCAGCTGCGCGCTGCAGGGAATTTCGCCGGTGTCAGCGATTATGAGCAAGCCCGGCGCGCTGGGCAGATAGATGCGCCACCCATGCCCGCGTTGCTGATTGTGGTGGATGAGTTTTCAGAGCTGCTCTCCGCACGCCCGGAGTTTGCTGAGCTCTTCGTTGCGATTGGTCGGTTGGGGCGCAGTTTGCACATGCATTTGCTGCTGGCCAGTCAGCGTCTGGAGGAAGGCCGCTTGCGCGGGTTGGAAAGCCATCTTTCCTATCGTATTGGGTTGAAGACCTTTTCCGTCGCGGAGTCCCGCAGCGTGCTGGGCGTTCCGGACGCCTATCATCTGCCGGCCATCCCGGGCATTGGATATATCAAATCTGCTGCCGCCGAGCCGGTGCGGTTTCGGTCGGCGTATGTTTCCGGCCCGGTGGTCCGTCCGCAGCCTATTGACGGTGCGACGGCTGGGGCAGAGCAGGGGCTGCAGGGCCAGGCCGTAGCTGTCGCTGAATTTACCGCTGAAAATTGGACGCGGGAGGCTTTCGGTGCGTCGTCAAGCGATGGTGGAATGGCCGATCCGCCTGCGCAGACATCGGAGCAGACGGTGCTCGGTGCCGTGGTGGCAGCGGTGTCGCACGTATCGACACGTGCGCATCGGGTGTGGCTGCCACCATTGCCGGAGGCCATCGAGCTTCAGCCCGACGAGCAGCTGCCGCGACAGCGATTGACCGGTGTGATTGGGCTGGTGGACAAGCCGCTGTTTCAGCGTCAGGACCCACTGCGTATTGACCTGCGCACGACCGGTGGGCACGTGGCAATCGTCGGAGCGCCGCGGTCAGGAAAGACCACTGCCGCACGCACAGCGATCCTCGCGCTAGCCGACGGTATCAGCGCTCGTGACCTGCATTTTTATATCGTCGATTGTGGTGCGGGCGGCCTGAGCGACCTGGCTGAGTTGCCGCATGTCGCGTCGGTTGCACACCGCGGAGACGAGGAGCTTATTCGCCGTACGATTGGTTTCTTGCGTCGTGAGGTAAGTCGTCGGGAACAGCTCTTTCGCACTAATGGATGGCTCTCTCCGGAAGCAGCACGGGCGGCGGGTCAGCCGGATTCGGTGTTGGTCATTGACGGCTGGGGTGCGTTCAAAACGGAGTTTCCGGCGCTGAGTGACGATGTGCAGGCGCTGGTTGCAGATGGATTGGCGGTGGGAATTCATGTCCTGCTCACGGCCTATCGCTGGACGGACATGAGACCTGCCGTTCGCGACCTGATTGGTACTCGGATTGAGCTGCGGCAGGCGGAGTCGATGGATTCAATGATTGACCGCAAGGCAGCGGAGCTGGTGCCGGAGAGCCCAGGACGCGGAGTCGCGCCGGGCGGGTTTGCGATGCTGGTAGCTCTCACCGGCGCTGCAGACACTAAGCGGATTGCAGAGACAGCGCCGCACGGTGAGCAGGCACCAAAGCTCCAGTTGTTGCCACGGCGGATTGATATTGCGCGTTTGCCGCGACCAGCGGCCGCTGCGAGAGGTGCGATTGCAGTGGGGCTCGAAGAAGCCGGTCTGGGCGCGGTGATATTCCACCCAGATAAGGATCGTCACCTACTGATATTCGGTTCGGCAGGCAGTGGCAGAACCGCCGCGTTGAGGGGCATCGTTCACCAGTTGCGGTACTCGCAGTCGGACTCGAAATTCGTCGTAATTGACTACCGCCGTGGGCTAATGGAGGCCGTGCCCCAAGAGCGGCTGGCCGGCTATGCGGGCTCGGCTGCGGTGGCGACACCCATGCTGGCAGAGCTGGCAGAGGTACTGAAGGCCCGTCTCCCGCAACCGGATATCACCCCAGCGCAGTTGAAGGCCCGAAATTGGTGGAGTGGTCCAACCATCAATGTCATCGTGGACGACTATGACCTCGTGGCCGGCTCGCGGGGTAACCCCTTGCAGCCGCTGGCAGAAGTCATCGCTCACGCCGCCGACATTGGGCTCAATATCTTTTTTGCCCGTCGAATCAGCGGGGCGTTGCGATCCCTCCACGACCCGGTCATGGGTGCGGTTAAGGACCAGGGTGCCAGCGTCTTTGTTATGGACGGCACACGCGACGACGGCCCCATCCTCGGCGTAAAGCCTTGCGAGCAGCCGCCGGGCCGTGGCTATTGGGTGGCGCACGGCCAGAGTCCGCAGATTGTGCAGTTGGGTTGGTTGGATACCGCTGGTGACCAGGAGGACAGTTGATGATTCGGGTCGAATCTTCTTCCACCACCCAGACCCCGACGCTGCGCCACGGCACCTGGCACCTGTGGGGACTCGCGGCACCTGCAGACACCGCAGAACTGGCGGTGCATGGCCCTAGACCGCTTCTCGAGAGCATGCAAACAGTCATTGTGCCCAGCTATTGGGGTGCTGTGCGACAGTGCCGGCTGGCCTCCGCGCTATTGGCTACCGAACTCAATCCGTACATCCTGACGCTTGCCGACGCCGTTGTGGAACTCGATGAGGCAACTGTGTCTCATAGCGTGTTGGTGGAAGTAGAGGAAACGCGTGTCTGTGTCACTCGTCTGAGCGGGGGCCACATTGCCAGTCGGATGACACATTTGGTCGGAGCGAACGACAGCGCACCATTGGTGGAAACAGTCATTGCGCTGGCTTATCAGCTGACCATGTATCCGGATGCGCCCCAGGGGATACCCGATGATGTGGAAGTTAGTGGTGGGCGCGGTATCACTGAGTATCCGCCCCGCTGGCAGGAGGATATTGAGTTCATCGTCGGCGAAGTTCCACCCGGGCTAGCGAACCCGCGGCGAGCTCTACTAGTCGATCGTCTGCGCGACCGTGGATTTTTAGTCTTCGACTGCCCAGCATCGCGGCTCGGGGAGTGCGTAAATCCGGCCTGGTTGAAAAACATCGGCGACGCTGAAGCCGGTGAAGTGGAGCCGTCGGAGGATTTCGCGGGGCGGCGTCCTGCAGCCAGGGCAGAAGTCAGCTCAGCGTCGAATCAAAGCACAGTTGTGTCAGTAGCTGCCGTTGGTTTGTTGACGGTGGTGGTTCTGATTGTTGGGATTGCTGCATGGCTCATTAGTGGCGGCATAGTTAGGGAGAACGAAGGGAGACAGAAGCAGCGTGAGACATCGCACGCACAGGCTCCTCCTGTAACTACGTCTCCTGTAACGACGCCTCCATCCACATCGAAACCAGGTCCCGATTCTGCTCCCGTAGTCAAACTGACCAATGCGGGCGTGGAAGCTCGGTTTCCCGGCGGGTGGGAGCTTGACTCGGCAAGTCCGTTAGACCGTCTGATTGCGGTGGATGGCGGAGATATGCGCGTCTTGGTGCTCGCTAGCCCGCTTTCGCAGGACATGGCGCTTGAACATCTAGCCGCCGCTTTGAGCAGCTCCGTTGCCGGGGATGAGACAAAGTCCGCGCCGGAACGCAGACAAGTACTGGGCACCGATGTCGTAGTCGTAGAGGAGCGGCTGCCGTCAGGTAATTCGATAGTGCTCTGGCATCACAAAGTGATGGACGGAACTCAAGTCAGTGTGGGGTGCCAGTTCAGAGGAAGGACTATTGCGCCGGTACGACCCGTATGCGACCAGGCAGTAGTAAGCGCTCGGCCGGTGCCGTAACACGCAAGGGGCGTAGAGAAAGTGACTGGGGGATGGGCGGGGGTAGGCAGGGGTAAAGGTTGGAAAACCAAAATGGAACCGAATCGGGGTTTTTCGCGCCAAACAATATGACGGGTTTTTAACGCGGGAAGCTGGCTGGCTCGCGCGGGGAGGTAAAAATGCCGTCGTTAATCAGTCACTCAACACGAATAAGGGGGAAACAGTGGCAAACCTATTTGCAGCCGAATCAGATCAAATGACCACTACCGCGGGGGACGTCGATGGCGTCAACTCGGAAGTACAGGGCGAGCTGGGGCGCATTCGAGGCGTCGTGGACGGTCTGGCGGGGGAATGGAAGGGCCAGGCTAAAGACAGCTTCGATGATCTGATGCTTCGTTGGGATGACGCAGCTATGCGTCTATCCAATGCGCTGACGGATATCGCGGATAACATCCGCGCAAATTCCAGCAGCTTCGATGCGGGCGAGGACGAGGGGGCGTCGTCGTTCAAGCAGGTGGCAGCAGCGGGTGCGTCGTTGCTGAACCTCTAAACGTTTTATCGAATCGCACAACCACAACACTGAATCACACAACACACATCACCTTTTGGGGAAAGGGTTCTTAATGCAACCAATTAGGTACAGTTTTGGCGGCATCGACGGTGCTGCCGATGACATTCGGTCCACTTCTGGCACCATCAACGGGCTGCTCGGAGATTTGAAGAAGCGCATCGCGCCGATGGTCTCTACGTGGGAGGGTGACTCTTCGGATTCTTACCAGGAGGCTCAGCGTGAATGGGACACAGCAGCGGAGGAGCTCAATATGATTCTCACGACTATCGCGGATACGGTCAGCGCAGGTAGCCAGCGAATGGCGGATATTAACCGCCGCGCGGCAGCTAGCTGGGGATAGCTTGGTTCCTGATTGAGGCACTTTTGATTGAGCTATGTAACCGGGGGAGGGGAGGACATTGCTCAATTGAGATCTTCAGTTAGGTATCTGCCTTTGAAGTATTCTTGCTAGCAGCACTCCAGGGGGGGGAAAGGCCAGTCTCAGCAGTTTGCGGCTGAGACTGGCTTTGGCATTTTTGTTCTAGCGTCATCTCAAGGTAAAGTAGCCAAACTGTGTGCGCACACGTGAATGTTGCCTCGGGTCTCCACCGGCCGCCGGGGAATAACAACAGTGTGCACGGTGGCTGGCAAATCTACACGGACCCTAAAAGGAGTCATGTTGTCTACTTTCCATCCGAAGGACGGTGACATCGAGCGCAAGTGGTACGTCATCGACGCTACCGACGTTGTTCTCGGCCGTCTGGCTACTCACGCCGCAGACTTGCTGCGCGGTAAGGGCAAGGCTTACTTCGCCCCTAACGTCGACTGCGGTGACCACGTCATCATCATCAACGCCGATAAGGTACACGTCTCCTCGAACAAGCGGGAACGTGAGATGCGCTACCGCCACTCGGGCTTCCCGGGCGGCCTGAAGTCGATGACCCTGGGTCGTTCCCTCGAGGTTCACCCGGAGCGTGTTATCGCTGAGGCTATTGAGGGCATGATGCCGCACAACAAGCTTTCGAGTGCGTCCATCAAGAAGCTGCACGTCTTCGCCGGTTCCGAGCACCCGTTCGCCGGTCAGAAGCCTGAAAACTACGAGATCAAGGCGGTGGCACAGTGACCAACCCACAGGACGTCAATGAGAACCAGAACGTAGAGGCCACCGAGGCTTCCTACGATGATGTTCAGGCTGCCGCTGCTGCTGCCACTGAAGAGTTCACCTCTTCCATCGGCGACGCAGTTGCTACCGAGACCGAGGCTGAGGCTGCTCCGGCTGCACCGCTGACCCTGGATCGCCCGATTCAGACTGTCGGTCGTCGTAAGCGCGCTGTCGCCCGCGTCGTTCTGACCGCTGGTTCCGGCAAGATTGTCTGCAACGGCCGCGAGCTCGAGGATTACTTCCCGAACAAGCTGCACCAGCAGGAGATCAAGGATCCGCTGGTCCTGGTCGAGCGCGAGAGCCAGTTCGACATCAAGGCCAACATCAACGGTGGTGGCCCGTCCGGTCAGGCCGGTGCTCTGCGCCTGGCTATCGCTCGTGCCCTGAACGAGTTCAACCCGGAGGAGCGCAGCGTTCTCAAGAAGGCTGGCTTCCTCACCCGCGACGCTCGTGCTGTCGAGCGCAAGAAGGCTGGTCTGCACAAGGCCCGTCGCGCACCGCAGTACTCCAAGCGTTAAGCTTTACTGCTTCGAAAAGCACCTCAGTTTGCGTATTACACGCAAGCCGAGGTGCTTTTTTGGGTTAAAGTCCGCCGTTACCAGGCATGGCTGCATTTTTGAGACAAGCCCCGTACGTTAGACTTTTATCCGTTAAAAACTGCCACGAGAATCGTTTATCGCGGTGCGATTGCAGTGCGATGAAAGTGCGATTGCAGTGCGATGGGAAGAAGGAAACCGTATGGCGGTGAGCACCACAGCCACCAAGACCTCCGACGCGAAGAGCTCCTCTAGCTCGTCGTCGGTGGCGAAGCATCCCTTCCGCATTCGACGCGTACCAGGCATTGATGGGCTGCGCGGTCTGGCTGTTGCCACAGTGGTGATCTACCACTACTTCGATAATGTGCTGCCCGGTGGCTACATCGGTGTGGATATCTTCTTCGTGCTCTCCGGATTTCTTATCACCTCGCTTCTGGTGCGCGAACGCGCGGTCACTGGGCGCATCGATCTAAAGGACTTCTGGCTTCGTCGGCTGCGCCGCATCGCCCCGGCTGCGATGTTCGTGTTGTTTATTTCCATCGCCGTCGCAGGTCTGGTCGGCGGGGATCCCGCTGTTGGCTTGTCGACGCAGTTTCTCGGCACGGTCTTTTTCGTCAATAACTGGACGCAGATTGCGGGCTCTCAGTCCTATTTCGCGGATTCCGGAGTGCAGCTGTTAGCGCACTACTGGTCACTGTCGGTGGAGGAGCAGTTCTACTTGCTCTGGCCATTGATCTTTGTGGCTCTTCTCGCCTTGAAGCTGGCATCTCGCAAGCTGGCAGCAGTGGCGGGCATTGGGGCGGTTGCCTCTTTCGTGTGGATGGTCTCGCTCTATGATCCGAAGGTCGACCCCACGCGGGTCTACTACGGCACCGATACTCACGCCTTTGGACTCCTGTTTGGCGCGGCCCTCGCATTGTGGTTGACGTCGACGTCGTCACGCGCGGAAGCGGACTCCTGGCCACGCACAGAACCCCTGCTGCGGGACTTCTTTGGCAGTTCCGCCCAGGCTTTCGTAGTGGCCTCGCTGCCGCTGATCTTCCTTTCGTTGGTTTTGCTGATGATGTCGGATACCGCGTCGGCGACTTACCGCGGTGGGTTGGTGTTCGCCTCGTTGCTGTCGGCGGCGATTCTCTATCTTGTCGTTCGCGGTGTCTCACCCGTGCGTCAGATTTTTGAGTTCAAGCCACTGTGCTGGCTGGGAAAGATTTCTTTCTCGCTGTACCTGTGGCACTGGCCGGTCATCGTGCTCATCCGCGAACTGTTGGAGCGCAGTGAGGCCATGCAGTATGAGAACCTCGCTGCCTGCGCAGGTATTGCGCTATCGCTGCTTTTGGCGAACTGGTCATACAAGAATGTGGAATCGCCAATTCGCCGGATGGGTTACCGCCGTTGGATGGCGCAGTTTTCGGGCACGCAGTTTGCCGGTTCCTGGAAGCCGCGCGTTGCAGCAGGGCTGGCGCTGGTCGTCGTGGTTGGTGCAGTTGTGGGAATGGCTACGGCGCCGAAGATGACGCGTTTGGAGGCACAGCTACAGGAGGCAGCTGAGCGCCGTGCGCAGGCTCAGAAGGCGGAGGAAGCCGAGTTGGCCAAGCGCGTTATGCCGCGTGGTGACCAGATCACCGCTATCGGCGACTCTGTGATGCTCGCCTCGGCGTCCGCGTTGGAAGAGAAGCTGCCCGGTATCTATATCGATGCGGCTGTTTCCCGTGGTTATCCGGCCGCCCCGGAGATCATCGCGAGTATGAAGGCGGCGGGTACGCTCGATCCATTCGTCGTGCTGGGTCTTGGTATCAATCAGTCGGCTGCGGCATCGGACGAACACCTGTTGGATGAGATCCTCGATTCGCTGGGTGAAGACCGCATCATTGTCCTAATCAACCCGTACGGTGATCGTGTGTGGATGCCGCAGTCGGAGAGGGAAGTCCTCGACGCGGCAAAGAAGCGCGACAATGTCTATGTGGCTGACTGGTGCCATGGTGTGCGTGATGATTTGTCCAAGCTGCGCGCGGACCTTATCCACCCGACCCCCGATGGCGCCGAGGTCTATGCCAATGCCGTGGTCGATGCTTTCCAGCAGTATGCGAAGAACAAGAAACGCATTCCGGACACCTGCGGAATCTAATAAAAATCTAGTTAGTAGTGTTTCCACGGTAAAGTAAGTGGCTGTGGCCAAACAAAAGTCTTCCTCCAGTCACCGTGGATTAAAGATTTTCCTCGGCATCGTCCTCGGTATCTTCGCGCTCTTCGGTGTGTTTTACGCTGTCGATTACGTGCTGAACAAGGACCATGTCCCGCGCGGGTCTACCGTTGCGGGTATTGACATCAGCACGCTGAGCGCGAATCACGCTGAGGCGAAGCTCGAAGAGCAGCTCGGTGATCTTTCCACTCATCCAGTGGCGTTTCGTGCCGGCGAACGCACGGCGGAGGTTCTGCCCGAGGAGGCGGGGCTGAGCATCGACTGGGAGAAGACGGTCGCGCAGGCGGGTAAGCAGACGGCGAACCCAGTTACCTGGGTGCGCAGTTTCTTTACTACCCGTGAGCTGGATTTGGTCAGCGATATCGATAGCTCTAAGTTCGAGCCGCAGGTCGACCGTCTCGTCGGCGAACTGACTATTGCTCCCGTCGATGGTGAGGTCAAGCTTGTCGACGGCCGCGTGGAAACAACTCCACCGGTCATCGGCCAAGATGTCGACCGCAATGCGGTCAGCGGGGATTTGGCCGCCAAGTGGTTGTCGCCGGAGGGTATCGATGTAGAGACCACCGCGCACGACCCGGCTATCGGTGAGGATCAGGTCCGTGAGGCAGCTGAGGGAGAGGCCGCCGATGCGGTGTCGGGCCCCATTGTTGCCAAGGGCCGTGATGGCAAAGATGGTGTAATTCCTCCGGAGCGCATGGCTGAAATCATCAGCTTTGTGCCGCGCGACGGTGGATTGGCCGCCGATATTAATGTCGACCGCGCACGCGAGATCCTCGAGGAGGGGCTGGCTGCTTCCGAGGTTGATAAGCGCAATGCGTCGATACGCTTCAGCGGTGGTTCGCGTGAAGTGGTCCCCTCGGTTGATGGCGTAGCCGTGAAGTGGGATGAAACTATGAAGGACTTCGCCGAGCGTGTGACTTCGACGGATAAGCGCGAGTTCGATGCGGTCTACGAGGACAAGCCCGCCACCTACACCACCGAACAAGCGGAAAGTGCCACCTTCGATGATGTCATTGGTGAGTTCACCACCGGTGGCTTCAGCTCGGCATCGGGAACAAACATTGCCCTGGTGTCGCAGATGGTCAACGGCGCATTCGTGGCGCCGGGCGATACATTCAGCCTGAACGGCTACACGGGTCCGCGCGGTACTGCGCAGGGTTTTGTCGAGTCGGGCATCATCCTCAACGGCCATGCGGATAAGGCTGTCGGCGGTGGCATTAGCCAGTTCGCTACCACTTTGTACAATGCTTCGTACTTTGCGGGCATGGAGGATGTCGCGCACACTCCGCACAGTTACTACATTTCGCGTTACCCGGCCGGCCGTGAGGCGACGGTGTACGAGGGCGCAATCGACCTAGCGTTTAAGAACAGTTCCGACACTCCGATTCTCATCGAGGCCGTTACTACTGGCTCCGACGTCACTGTGCGCATCAAGGGTGTGAAGAAGGTCAACGTTGAGTCCATCAATGGTGGACGTTGGGCATACACGCAACCACAGCGTATGCAGGTCAGTGGCAGCTCTTGCCAGCCGTCGTCGGGTGCGCAGGGCTTCACCACTTCCGATACACGCGTCATTCGGGACCTCTCGGGCGCGGAAATATCGCGTGAAACTCAGACTACGGTTTATGACCCGCAGCCAATTGTGTCCTGTGGCTAGTCTGGATTCGCCTGCGCGACCGGCTAAAGTAATACAGCATTGACAATGCAATAGTCCGCGATACCAAAACTCATAAAACCCCCAAGGAGTGGTCTAGCAACAATGGCACGTCTTTTCGGAACTGATGGCGTCCGCGGTTTGGCGAATAAGACTCTGACCGCACCGCTGGCAATGCGGCTGGGTGCTGCTGCGGCCACTGTGCTGACTAGCGGCACGAATCCGTCGGGGCGTCGTCCCCTGGCCATCGTTGGCCGCGATCCGCGTGTCTCCGGTGAGATGCTCGCCGCAGCGCTGTCTGCCGGCATGGCTTCCCAGGGCGTCGACGTTTTGCGTGTCGGCGTGCTGCCCACTCCGGCTGTCGCTTTCCTCACCGACGACTACGGTGCCGACATGGGTGTGATGATTTCGGCTTCTCACAACCCCATGCCGGACAACGGCATCAAGTTCTTCGCCGCGGGCGGCACCAAGCTTGACGACGCGGTGGAGAAGGAAATCGAACACGCTCTCCACAACCTGCCGGAGACCGGCCCCACGGGCACCGGAGTGGGGCGTGTCATCGAGGAGGCCCCAGACGGGCTCGACCGCTACCTGTTCCACCTCTCCCGTGCGGTCAGCACCAAGCTCGACGGCATTCGTGTCGTGGTGGATTGTGCAAATGGTGCTGCTTCGCAGGCCGCCCCCATGGCGTACGCGGCCGCCGGTGCCGACGTCGTCGCTATTCACGACAAGCCGAACTCCTACAACATCAACGACAACTGCGGTTCCACCCACATTGAGGTTTTGCGCGCGGCAGTGCTGGAGCACGGCGCGGATCTGGGGCTGGCTCACGATGGCGATGCCGACCGCTGCCTGGCTGTGGACTCGCAGGGCAACATCGTCGATGGTGACCAAATCATGGCCATCCTGGCCGTCGCCATGAAGGAAGAGGGGCTACTGCACCACAACACGCTGGTGGCCACTGTGATGAGTAACCTCGGCCTCAAGCTGGCGATGGAGGAAAACGATATCGCCCTGCGTACCACCAAGGTCGGCGACCGCTATGTGCTGGCTGATTTGAACGCTGGCGGTTACTCGCTCGGCGGTGAGCAGTCGGGGCACGTGGTCATTCCGGATCACGCCACCACTGGTGACGGCACCCTCACCGGTCTGTACCTCATGGCGCGGATGGCACGCACCGGTAAGTCTCTGGCTGAGCTGGCCTCCGTAATGAAGGTACTGCCGCAGACCCTTATCAACGTGCCGGTGTCCAACAAGGCCGCAATTCTGGAGTCTGATGAGGTCAAGGCCGCCATCGATGCAGCCGAGGAGAAGCTGGGTTCCACCGGTCGCGTGCTGTTGCGCCCGTCCGGCACCGAGGAGCTCTTCCGCGTCATGGTGGAGGCCGCCGATGCGGAATCGGCCCGCAAGATTGCCGGGGAGTTAGCTGCGGTTGTGGCCGCAGTCTAGAGTCAGGAGTGTGGAAATGAATGACGCGCCAGAGGACATTAAAGCCCGCTTTGCCCCGGGTGAAGCCGACATCCAGGTAGAGGTGGTCGATCGTGACGGTCGGGTTCTCGGTACCGTCGGCAAGCTTGAAGCACACGTTCCGCCGGGAATTTTGCACCGTGCTTTTTCTCTTTTCCTCTTCGATGAGCAGGGACGCATGCTGCTGCAGCGCCGTGCGGAGTCGAAGTATCACTCACCACTGCTACTGACGAATGCGACCTGCTCGCACCCACTGCCGGGGGAGCCGGTGGCCGATGCCGTTGAGCGTCGTGCGAAGGAAGAGCTCGGTGCGGATGTCTCCCAGTTGGAGGAAATCGGCATTGTTATCTACCAGGTCATCGATGATCGTTCGGGATTGGCGGAGCACGAGTACAACCACGTGTACGCCGGCATCGTCGATCCGAAGTCGGTGGATATCAACCCCGATGAGGTCGATGAAGTGGTGTACGTGACTCCGCAGGAACTCGCAGAACGTCGCGCGAACGAACCGATGACGGAGTGGTTTAACCACGTCTGGGGTGTTGGGGCGGAGAAGTTCTCCAAGTACGGTTTCGACATTGCGGGTGTGCCGGGTATCCATGGCCCAGCGGAGGCGCAGGCTGCCGCGCAGTCGGTTTCGGAAAAGGATGTGTAGCTTCGTGACCAGCGTAGAAAACGCCAGCGTCGACGACTTTGGCCTCGACAAGTCCGAGGAATTGGAGACCGGGGAGTTCTATGCCCTGGCCAATGAACAGGGTGCCGCATTCGGTGAAGGCCATGCCAAGTCGATTTTGTTGGGTGAGCACTCTGTCGTCTACGGCAAGCCGGCTATCGCACTGCCGGTGACGTCGCTGCGCACGATGGCGTGGATTGACCGCGTGGAGGATTCTCCCGTCCTGTTTTCCATGGACGGCGAGGTCATCGACATCGACGAGCTGCCGGAGCGCTTTGCCTCCATCGCCGCTGCACTCCGCGCTGGCCTGCGCACCTTCGGTATTCCCGAACGCGACCTGCTGGTTCGTCTCCGCTCCGGTATCCCACCCGCTGCAGGGCTGGGTGGTTCTGCCGCAGTGGCACATGCGCTTATCGACGCAGTGCGTGACCTCGCCGATGGCACTCTGACCGAGCGTCAGCGCTTTGACCTGGTGCAGGAAGCTGAGCGTCTGGCGCACGGTAACCCCTCTGGCCTGGATGCCACGGTTGCCCGCGCATCGCGTCCGGTTTACTTCAAGCAGGGTGAGTTCCATCCGCTGAAGGTGGCCAAGAAGATGTGGCTAGTGCTGGGGGATACCGGTGTGCGTGGTTCGACGTCGCTGGCCGTTGCCCGCGTGCGTGGTTTCGTCGATTCCCACCGAGTCCACGGCCAAGAGTTGCTGGACCACTTGGGGCAGCTGGCCGATGGCGCGGTGCACAACCTGGCCAAGGGCGATTTTGCCCGTCTGGGACATCGCATGGACTCGGCGCAGGAAGCGCTAGAGGAACTAGGTGTTGGGCATGAGTCCATCACCGATCTCGTCACTGCCGCCCGACTGGCAGGTGCCCACGGGGCAAAGCTCACTGGTGCCGGTTGCGGTGGCTGTGTGATGGCGCTGGCAGAGTCCGCCGATCACGCGGAACTGATTAGCCATGCCATGATGGGCGCCAATGCCGTTGCTACTTGGACTGTGGAGGTAAATCCCTCGTGACCACGACCGCTACCGCCGTCGCTCATCCCAACATCGCCCTGATTAAATACTGGGGCAAGCGCGATGAGGCCGTGCAGCTACCGGCCACAGGTTCGCTGTCCCTTACTCTGGGCATCGCTCCGACGACGACCACGGTGTCGCTTATCGACGATCCCAGCGTCACCGCCGACTCGGGCACTCTGAACGGCCAGGAGATGGTGGGCAAGGACCTCTCCCGTGTCCAGAAGTTTTTGGATTTGGTCCGCGAGCGTGCGGGCAGCACTAGCTTCGCAGAGGTGACCAGCACCAACGAGATTCCGACGGGTGCGGGTCTGGCTTCGTCCGCGTCGGGTTTTGGCGCTCTCGCGCTGGCCGCGGCGAAGGCCTACGGCCTGGACTACACCCCGGAACAGCTCTCGGCTCTGGCCCGTCGCGGTTCGGGCTCGGCCTGTCGCTCTATTTTCGGCGGCCTCGTTGAGTGGCTGCCCGGCGATGACGATGCTTCCAGCCACGCAGTGGCTCTGCCGGATTCCGGCCTGGACCTCTCCCTGGTCGTGGCGGTTTTGGCCCCGGGGCGCAAGAAGATTGACAGCCGTGCCGCCATGCGTCGCACGGTCGAGACATCACCGTTCTTCCCGGCCTGGGTGGAGCAGGTGCCCCGCGATATCGAGGACATGAAGGCCGCCATCGCCGCTGCGGACTTCACGGCGGTCGGCGAGCTTGCCGAGGCCAACGCCATGCGCATGCACGCCACTATGCTGGGGGCTCTTCCTCCGGTGCGGTACTGGAATCCGGATTCGGTGGCGGCTCTCGATCTCGTCGCTACGCTGCGTGACGAGGGCACCGAGTGCTACGCCACCATGGATGCCGGGCCGAACGTGAAGGTGCTGTGCCGCAGCGGCGATGCCGAGACCATCGCGGATCGTTTCCGCGCAGAGTTCGAGGATATTGACGTGCTGGTTTCCGGCTCCGGCCCCGGCGCTTACCTGGTGTAGCTGGGGGAGTAGTTGAGCAACGCTAAAGGCGGACCTATCGAAGGCGAGTCCATCGGCCGTGGCTGCGGCAAGCTGTACCTCACTGGTGAGTATGCGGTGATGGATGTCGAGGGGCTGGCCGTCATCGCAGGAGTCGACCGCTATGTGACAGTTCGGTGCCGCGATGCCGAACCATCGCAGCCGGTCTCTCGCGTGTACTCCAGCTATTACGGCCCGCAGGGGCGCGTCATTGATATCGATGCACCAGATGACATCGCTACCCATACGATTTCCCTGGTCTATCGCATTGCTGCGGGCGAGTTGGAAAACACCCCAGAGCGCCCCATAAATATCGTCATTGAATCAGACCTCGATGACGCCGACAGTGGTGCGAAGTATGGCCTGGGATCCTCCGGGGCTGTCGCTGTGGCTGTAACTCGTGCGCTGGGGACGCACCTGGGTCTGGAGCTGGATTCACTGGACGTGTACAAGATTGCGATGGTGGCCACGCTTCTGGCTGGTGCAGCTGGTTCCGGCGGCGATATCGCGTGCTCCGCGCACGGCGGGGTGGTGCTCTATCGCCGGCCGAATCCGACGGCGCTCGCAGAGCTCGTGGCGGCTGATCCTGTCGCTGCCGTGGCGGCACCGTGGCCGAATCTTCGCATTGACGCCCGCACCGACCTCGGTGGGCTACAACTGTTGGTCGGCTGGACGGGCAGTCCGGTGAAGACGGACTCGCAGTTGAAGAAGGCCGGTGGCGCAGACCGTGATTTTGTGCGCGGGGTCTCGTCGATAAGCGAAAGACTCTGGCAGGCGCTTGCCGACGGCGACCACACGGCGGCGTTTGCCTGCCTGCGTGAGAATCGGACGCTGCTGCAGGACTATGAGCGTGAGCGTGCTGTGTGCATCGAGACGGAGAAACTGAAAGCGCTCGCCGACATCGCCGATGGCGCGGGGGCCGCGGGCAAGAGCAGTGGCTCCGGTGGTGGTGACTGTGGAATCGCGCTGGTGGGAGTCTCAAAAGATGCCGATGCCGAGGAGACTGCCGCGGACATCACCGCGCGCTGGCAAGCCGCTGGCATCCAGCCGTTGCCGCTGAAGCTGGCCGCTCAACTTTGACCACAGTTTTTTGACCGTAGAATTTAAGACAGCTGAAATTTACAGAAGCTGGGAACCGAAGCTGCATGCAGCTAGAAAGGGTCGCATAGGACAATGGCTGAAAAGAGCTCGCACGACCTGGAATATGCACACGTACCGCTGAGCTGGATTGGTCCGGTGCGCATTAGTGGCAACGTCATGAATGACGAGGTGAAGATTCCGCTGGCGACTTACGAGACCCCGCTGTGGCCGTCGTGTGGTCGCGGTGCGAAGGTCTCCCGCATGATCGAAGGTGGCATTACCTGCACTTTCGTCGGTGAGAAGATGACCCGATCGGTGATTTTCACTCTCGACTCGGCAGCGGATGCCGTCATTGCGCGCGACAACATCCTGTCTCGTTATGACGAGCTGAAGAAGGTCGTGGAGTCCTCCTCGCGTTTTGCCAAGCTGGTAGATATTCACTTCCAGATCGCATCGCGTCTTCTCTTTGTCCGCTTTGACTTCTTCTCCGGTGATGCCTCGGGCCACAACATGGCCACGCTGGCGTCTGAGCGTTTGATGTCCTACCTGATGGAGCAGATGCCAGAGTTGGGCTATGGCTCCATCTCGGGCAACTACTGCACCGATAAGAAGACCTCCGCAGTCAATGGCATTCTGGGCCGCGGTAAGTACGTAATCGCCGAGGCCGTCATTCCGGAGCCGGTTGTCCGCGAGCGTCTGCGCACAACTGCCAAGCGCCTGGCTGAGCTCAACGAACGCAAGAACCTCGTCGGCTCCATCATGGCCGGTTCGCTGCGCAGCGGTAATGCGCACTACGCCAATATGCTGCTGGGCTTTTACCTCGCTACCGGTCAGGACGCTGCGAATATCGTCGAAGGCTCGCAGGGACTGACGCAGGTAGAGGCGCTTGACGACGGCTCCGTGCGCTTTAGCTGCACCCTGCCACATTTGATCGTCGGTTCCGTGGGCAACGGCAAGGGCTTGGACTTCGTGGAGAAGAATCTCACAGCGCTGGGCTGCAAGGAGGACCGTGAGCCGGGCGAGAATGCCCGTCGTCTAGCAGCGTGCTGCGCGGCAATCGTCTGGTGTGGTGAGCTTTCCCTGCTCGCGGCACAGACGAACCCGGGTGAGCTGATGGAGGCGCACGTTTCTATCGAGCGTGCGAAGTAGTGCTTTGCAACAATTCGCAAAACCTAAGACAAATCTCAGGTAAACGCGCTAGATTTCTGTAGTAGGCAATTAACATTTTGTGGGCAAAATCTCCCGTGGTCTGATGACTGCTCTGATGACATGGGGGATGTTTCGTTGCCCGTTATTTCTTAAAAATCTGTAGAGGTAGTGAAGGCACGGTTTTGATGACAACAAGCAATGTGACCCCGATCGGTATTGATGACATCGCCTTTGCGACGGGTTCGTACTGCATTGACCTCGCCGATATTGCGCCCCGACTCGGAGCGGAACCGGCAAAGTACCACAAGGGCCTGGGGCAGGAACGCTCCAGCGTGGTTGCCTCTGATGAAGATCCGGTGACGATGGCCGCGGCCGCGGTGAAGAAGATCGTTGACCGCCACGGTATCGACGGCGTGCGCACCATCATGTTCGCCACTGAGACCGGTATCGACCAGTCGAAGGCCGCTGCTGTCTATGTCCACGAGCTGGTCGGTCTTGACCCGCACGCGCGATCTGTCGAGCTGAAGCAGGCTTGCTACTCCGGTACCGCGGCGCTGCAGTTCGCGTGCGCTTTGGTGGCCCGCAATCCGGAGGAGAAGGTCATCGTTGTCGCCTCCGACATTGCCCGCTATGACCTGGACTCCGCTGCGGAGCCGACCCAGGGCGCAGGTGCTGTAGCCATGCTGGTGACCGCTAATCCGCGCATCCTGGCTATCGATGCCGCTTCGGGCGTCTTCACCCGCGAAGTTATGGACTTCTGGCGTCCGAACCACCGCAGCCAGGCGTTGGTGGAGGGCAAGCTCTCTATTAGTGCTTACATCGACGCTGTTCAGGGTGCTTACGAGGACTACCGTGCCCGCGGCGGCGTGGACTTCAGCGAGATTGACTACTTCAGCTACCACCAGCCGTTTACCAAGATGGCCTACAAGGCGCACCGGCAGCTTTCGGCCAATAACGGTGTGGAGCTCACCGCGGAGGACGAGGCCCGCCAGCTCGGCCCAACCACTGAGTACAACCGCATCATCGGTAACTCCTACACAGCATCGGCCTACTTCGGCCTGCTCTCGCTGTTGGACACCGAGAAGGACCTGGCTGGTAAGAAGGTCGCTGTTGTCTCCTACGGTTCCGGCTCGGTTGCTGAGTTCCTCACCGGCAATGTGGTCGAGGGCTACGAGTCCCAGCTGCGCGCCGCAGATAATGCTCGTGAACTGGATGAACGCGTAAAGCTCGATGATCCGACCTACTACCGCCACGCTCAGGTGACTCATGAAGATCCGGGTGAGTACTCAAACCTGGGAGACGACGCACTGATTGGCGCCGGTCCATTCAGCTTCACCGGTGTTGAGGGGTGTAAGCGCATCTACCGCGCTCGTTAGCCCCCGGGGGCACCCGCGCTAGTACTTAGACGGAACCGAATCCTCTTTTTTCGCGCCTAACAGTAATAAGAACTGTTTTTCGCGGGGAAGGGGATTTTTCGTGTCCGCACGTTTTACTGGAGGCAGTGGCGGAGGCTTGCTGCACTTTTCGGAAGATGCAGTGACAGCGGCTGCCCGAGAGATCGAGCAGCGCGGCCGTGAAGGCCATGAGCGGTGGGGAAGCGCTCCCGATATTTCCGCGGCAGACTGTGGCCAGGGTTTTGCCGCCCAGGGGCGTCGTCTGCAGCAGGCGGCAGCGAGGCTGCGTGAGCACGGGCAATCGATGTACGCGGGACTTGGCAATCATGCTCCGGCAGTGCGGGAACAGTGGCGTGTCTTTGCAGGCTGTGACAGCGACGGGAGTGCCGACCTCGGTGGAATTGAGGTAGTGGACTGATGCCATGGGTTGCTCGAATTCTTCCGATATTGATGCGTGTTATTGGCCGTGGAAGCCGTATTGGAGCCAAGCGCGGGGTTGGCGGCATCGGCAAGAATCTGCCCAAAGTCTTGGATAAGGTGCGACGCGCTGACGGCTGGAAGGGCAGCGCCCTATCCAAGTTCTCTAACTCCGTGGGGTTGATAGCCTCCGCGATAACTATTGCTATGGCTTTCGATTGGGGCGATTTGAAAGGCGATGCCGCCGACGCCGCCAAGGAACGCTGTGATAAAGCCGCGCAGGACTGTGCGAATCAGGATGAGCAGTCCGCCAATGGTGCGCAGAGCGTCGGCGAGTGCGGCAAGAAAGTCGACGAGGTCCTTGAGGATTGCGAAAAGCAGGCCGAAGATATGGCCGAGCAAACCGACGGCGTCCTCTCTCAGTGCGAAGCGCTTGTCGACGATCCGGAGGTCGGCGCCGAAGCAGCACAAGTGGCCCAGCAGGTGTGTAACAGTCTCGTCGACTCCACTGGTCAGCTCTACGATGCTCGCAATGCCTGCATCGAGCAGTGTCTTGAGCAGGCAGCGTGTGACACTGAGGCCGCGGTGGTCTCCACCCCGCCGCAGCCTCCTACTGTCCCTGCCAATTCGGGTGCTACCTCGGCGGCCTGTGCAGAGGTAGCTGAGTCTGTGAGTGGCGAAGGAGCTACTGTAACCGGTGGCAACGGTGCTATCGCTGGTGGAATTGGGGTCGTTGCCAACGTTGATATTGGGATAGAGGCAGGCGTTGCTGCTGGGATATCCCTTGGAGGTGCCATTGGCGCTGCCGGGGCGGCCAGTATCGCTGGAATTGCGGGGGCTGTGGGTGTTGCGGGCAGTGTCGCGTCCTCACTGCTCAACTTGGACATGTGCACGGAGACGGAAGAGTCAGTGTGCGAACAGGCGCCTGCGCCAGCGCCAGCACCAGCTCCTGCGCCGGAGGACTGTGTGCCGGAACCCGAACCAGAACCCAAGCCCGAACCTGAACCCAAGCCCGAACCTGAACCCGAGCCCGAACCTGAAAATGTTCCTGAACCGCCTCCTCCAGCTGAGAAACTAAAGCACTTGGGAATCGAGCTGCCACAGGAGACGCAAGCAGAACAGCGAGCGGAACCGCAGCCAGAACCACAAGCAGAGCCGCAGCCAGCACCAGCCCAGGATTCGGCAGCATCAGTGCAGGAATCTGCTTCAGCTGTGCCCGAGCCCCCTGAGCAGCCCAACGCCCAGGAGCTTGTGGGCGCGGTCAATTCGCCAACGGCAGGTGAGTGGTAATGGGGAGTAAGCATGCCGCGAAATATGACCGGATTGGGCAGGCCTATTACGACGCTGCTGCAATGACTAGGCAGGAGTTCGATACGGCGATACAGAGGGCACAGAAAGAATTGCAGGGTTTGGAGGAGCGTCGTAAAGCACGCGAAGTTAAGGAGAGGGAGGTGGCGGCGGGCGTCGAAAAGCAACAAAAAACCGCCCGACCGAAGGGAACCGTTACGCGGTTGTTCGGGCGGGCGGGGAAAGGGACGCCGACGGTGAAGTCGATTCGGGGCGTGTCCTGAAGCGTGGCCTAGTGACTACTTGCCGGGAATCAGCGAGTGCTCCGGGTTTTCCGGCAGCTCCTTGATGAGCCACTCCATGTCGCGGTTAGTTGTGCCCTTGATAGTGGCGGTCGGGTCTGCGAAATCCGAGTACTTCTTGTCGTCACCGACCGTGGCCAGCAGGAAGCCTGTGAGTGCGGCGCGCGCGACCTCCTGGTACTTCACCTTGGAGGAAGAGAAGCCCGCTAGACGACGGAGAAGAGTTGTCTCCGAGAAGCTGCCCTGGTCAGCCTTGTCTACTTCGCGGTAAACGACATCGCCCTTCCACTGAACAGCCAGGCGAGCCGGGTTACCGCGATCGAGCCACTGATCCTCGCCAGGGGCCAGGACGAGGCCCGGAGCCGAGACATTAGTTGCAGCGGCGCTGGAGGAAGGCGCGGTAGTTGCGGGGAAGACGCAGCCAACGCCGGAGATGAGGTCGTGACCAGCGGCGGCGAGGACGGCTACGCCAGCGCCCATGCCGTGGCCGGCAACGCCGAGTTTCTTCGGGTGGACGACGACCTTGCCCTCTCCGAGGCGGACACCAGCGAGAATCTGGAGCGCTGTCTCCAAATCGTTGGCGAGACCACGGTGATCTGCCACGATGCCATTTTCGGTGTCCGGCGCAGCGACCGCGATGCCCCACGAAGCTAGGTGACGCAGCGTGGCGTGGTACTCCTCAATCGGTGTGCGCCAATCGTGTGCGAAGGCGATACCGGGGATGCCATTGCCCTCGGCAGGCGTGTAGACCTTTCCCGGCAGGCCAGTAAAAGCGAGATCACCGACCATGACGCGGTGCGGTCCACGCTTGGAAAGATTAGATGTCAGAGTCTTCAAGTTGTCAGCCACAGTGAATAGCTTAACTATAAGGTGCATACCTTTGCTGAAAAAGTGCCAGGATGAGCGAGAATGTCTATTTCGTTATGACGATTTTCCGCTTCGCGGGTTATTCTGTAGGACATGTGTGGAATCGTTGGATATGTGGGCCATCAGCCCGCCCTGGATATTGCTGTCGATGCGCTACGACGCATGGAATACCGTGGCTATGACTCCGCGGGGGTTGCCATTGTCGACGATCAGGGGCATATCACTGTAGAGAAGAAGGCCGGTAAACTCGCCAACCTCGAGGCTGCCCTTGATGCGGATGGGCGCGACAAAATCACTGGAACCACCGGAATTGGGCACACCCGCTGGGCTACCCACGGTCGCCCAATTGATGAGAATGCCCACCCACACCAGTCCTATGACGGCAAGGTGGCTATCGTCCACAACGGCATTATCGAGAACTTTGCTCCGCTACGTCAGGAGCTGGAGGATGCCGGCATTGAGCTGAAGTCCGAAACCGACTCCGAGGTCGCCGCGCACATGCTCGCCCGTGCCCTGGACGGTTCCGACGGCGGATCTACCGCTGGTGATTTCGAGGCCTCTGCGCTGTCCGTGCTCAACCGCCTCGAGGGTGCTTTCACGCTGCTGTTTACTCATGCAGACCACCCGGATCGCATCATCGCTGCTCGTCGCTCCACTCCGCTGATTGTCGGGGTGGGCGAAAACGAAATGTTCCTCGGCTCCGATGTTGCGGCTTTCATCGCGCACACCCGCGAGGCCGTGGAGCTGGGGCAGGACAACGTCGTCATCATCACCGCAGATGACTACCGCATTCTGGATTTCGCCGGCAACGAGCAGCAGGGTCGACCATTCACCATCGACTGGGATCTCGCCGCAGCCGAAAAGGGTGGCTATGACTCCTTCATGATGAAGGAAATCCACGAGCAGGCTGCCGCCGTCCGCGATACGTTGGCCGGTCACCTCGTTGACGGCCGCATCGTTCTCGACGAGTCCCGCCTGAGTGACCAAGATCTGCGTGACATCGAGAAGGTCTTCGTCGTCGCCTGTGGTACCGCATACCACTCCGGTTTGTTGGCCAAGTACGCCATTGAGCACTGGGTTCGTATCCCGGTCGAGATTGAGGTCGCTTCCGAGTTCCGCTACCGCGATCCGGTGCTGGACCGCCAGACGCTGGTGGTCGCTATTTCGCAGTCGGGTGAGACTGCGGACACCCTTGAGGCCGTGCGACACGCAAAGAGCCAGGGCGCCCGCGTGCTGGCTGTCTGTAACACCAACGGTGCACAGATTCCGCGTGAGTCTGACGCCGTGCTCTACACGCACGCCGGCCCGGAGATCGGTGTTGCTGCAACCAAGTCGTTCCTGGCGCAGGTTGCCGCAAACTACTTGGTCGGATTGGCTCTGGCCCAGGCACGCGGCACTAAGTACCCGGATGAGGTCACTCGCGAGTTTGAAGAGCTGGAGACCATCCCGGCACTGATTGACAAGGTCGTCGCTAAGGGCGATGAGTTCATCGACATGGCCAAGGAAATCGGTGCTATTCCGACGATGCTCTTCCTCGGCCGACACGTTGGTTTCCCAGTCGCACTTGAGGGTGCGCTGAAGCTCAAGGAGCTTGCCTACATTCACGCAGAGGGGTTCCCGGCAGGCGAGCTCAAGCATGGCCCAATTGCACTCATCGAGGATGATCTTCCGGTCGTCGTCGTAGTGCCATCGCCGAAGGGGCGCGCCGTGCTGCACTCCAAGATTGTCTCCAACATCCAGGAAATTCGAGCCCGAGGTGCCAAGACCATCGTGATTGCCGAAGAAGGGGATCAGTCGGTGGTTCCTTTTGCGAACTACCTGATTGAGATCCCGGAGACCTCCACGCTGCTCCAGCCGCTGTTGTCTACGATTCCAATGCAGTTCCTGGCAGCTGAGATTGCTCGCCAGTGCGGTAACGAGGACATCGATAAGCCGCGCAACCTGGCTAAGTCAGTCACCGTCGAGTAGTTCGTCCTGCTTTCGTCGGTACTGCTCAATCTCCGCATCGAGTTCTTCATCCGTGAGGGACTCGATGCGTTTTGCTTCTTCCTCGGATAGGTCCCAGACCTCATCGGATACATGGCAAAATGACAACATCCAATCGAGGTTGCGTTTCTGAATCGTCTTCATCTTCCGTGTCACACGCTGATGAAAAGTTTGCTTGCCGACGTTCTTTAGCGGCCCAACCGGAACGCTAGTCGCGGTGTCCCCATTACGGGAAGTCCACACTTCTGTTCCGTCGGGGTATCTGTCGATATCCCAGCCCTCGTGCGTTTTTAGATTGTGGTGTCGGCGGCAGAGACAGTGCAGATTCTCCGTGTCAGTCGGCCCGCCCTGCTTGGGATTGTCGTGGTTGTACGGCTGAATATGGTCCAGGTCGCACTTGGCTGCCGGGACGTCGCAGCCGGGGAAGCGGCAGGTACCGTCACGCCCACGGACGCGAGCCACCTGGCTCTCGGTGGGGCGGTAACCATCCACCTTGCTGTCGGCGGAGATACGGATGTGAGTTGCGCGGGCAAGCCATTCTTCGGTGGCTACCTCGCTCAACCAGCCGACGCCATCAATCCATGCTGGCCCACCGCCGACCTCGCGGTAGACATTGATGACAATCTCGGCATTGGTCGATTTCTGTGCCAGCTGTAGTAGCGCTTCCGCCTGCGTGCACTGTTCACCACGATTGATTGCTGTGTTGCGAATCCCCTGGATTCTTGCCATGAGCTCGGTCGCGCGGTCGTTTTCAAGGATTGCTGTGACCTTTTTGTGCTTGCCATCGCCCGTGTCGGCGAGTGCGACCGCTTCGCCTTCTGGCACCCGTTGGGTGCCGTCGTTGCGGGCGCAGTCGTTGTACTCAGAAACCAAGTCGCCGATTAGACGAGACAGCGTGTAGACACCAACCATTGCTTGTCGAGGTCGCGTCGGAGTGAGCATTTCCAAAAGATGGGGCTCTACCGTGTCGAACTGATCTGGTGACAGCCCGGCAACGCCATTGGCGATGGCGCGGAGATGGGCTAACGAGAAACAGAAGGTGGATTCGATGAGAGCCCGGACCTTTGGTAGGCGTTCGAACATCAGCGCAATTTCGCACAGCGTAGAGCACTTGCCTCGGCTAAGGCCGGTTCGAATGCTTATACGGGCAAGATGGTGATTGACATCGACCTCGTCACCGGGAGCGCAGATATCGATGAGTTGAAGGTCTGCGGCGTTGATGGCACGGGCCGCGATGCTAATGGGATCGTCGGATTGCTGGTTGGCCCATGAGGGCTTTTGACCTGGTGCTGGAAGTTCTGTGGGCGGCGATGACATTGGTTATCCCCCTGATTACTACGTGTCCGCCGGAGAATTGAAGATTGAGTTCTGTGTTGGAGAGAAGCGTGGTGGAGGCTGTTTCAACCAGTCCCGCCGACTTCTGTGCACCAGACAAAGAACTTTCGCTTACAAATTTTCCCTACAACCCAAATCGTACACCTGTTTGAAAAACTGTCAATAGAATTCTGGAAATACGTTCTAAAATTCTGTGCTGAATTAGATCCGGTCCCTCCGTCCGGACCCCCTCCGTCCGAGCCTCCTCGGCAGGGCGCCGTACAAAGGCAGGACTCGCTGTCGCGGATGATGCGGGACATCACCAGCTTCAGCGCCATCCAGTTCCTCCAAGAACTCGTGAATGCGTTCGAGCGTATTGGGGGAGTAGAGCAGTGCGAGGTGATCAGACCAGTCGCCACCGCCAGTGGCATTGTTGACGTTCGTAATGTGGTGCCCCTCTTGTTCGGGCAAAAAGGCGCCGGTCCACGGGCGAACCACGGTGTCAAAAGGAGTGCCGATATTCAGGTAGTGCGGACCACGTCGGGTAATGCCACGCGCTGCGCGGTTCAGAGTCGCGATGTAGTCAGAGTCCAGCAGCTGTTGAATGCAGGCACGGCCGACAAGGCGGTCGACGAGCTTGTGTATCGGTAGGCCGCATCGCTCAAGGGCACTGAGCCTTCGGCGCATGCCCCACGCAGTAGTGCCGCGATGGTTTCCCGCAAGCGAGATTACTGCCCGCACGGGGCTGTTGTCGGAGGCGTACTGCTCGGCTGCTTCTTCGTTGAGGCCACGGTTCAGAGCTTCGTCGTAAAGCGAATCGATGCTCGCGTTGGCGTAGCTGCGGCAGTGTAGACCGCCCTGGGAATGACCGATGAGGTCGATGCGGGGTAGGGAGAGGTGGGCACGGAAGCGGTCGAGAAGGTCGGTGACTTCAGCGAGCGCATCGCTCAAATCGGTGGTGGCTTTGACGCTACGGAGACGGCTGACCAGCGCGGCGGGGTCGGAGCCGTAATCGAGTGAGAATACGGGGCGATTCCGGGCGAGGAACGGCCCCAACATGGCGAAGGAGTTGAACGAGTTCATCCAGGTGCCGTGAACCAGGACAATTGGTGTGCGACCGTTGTATCTGTCCAGTTCAGGAGTGACTTTGCCGTCGAGGATTTCGCGAACGTCCTGCACGCCGTGGGGGATCCATTCGGGATGATGCAACGAGCGCAGGTATGCCTGCGGAAAGGCGCGCAGTAGAGGGCCGAAAACTCGCGTGCTCGGGGAGTAGTCATCCATAGGGGCTAATCGTAGGCTGGGGTTATGACGTACTGCTACACAGCTGCCGAAATTCGCGCCGCGGAACAGCCCTATCTGGACGCACAAACGCGTGACGACGAACTCATGCGCCACGCAGCCGCCGCTGTGTCGGAGGTGGCGGAGCGGATGCTCTCAGAGGCATCTCCGGAGCCTGGTCGCGGTCGTGTGCTGCTGTTGGTTGGATCGGGAGGCAATGGTGGCGATGCACTCTATGCTGGCCGAAACTTGTCCTCGGATGGGCATGGCGTGGATGCGGTTTTGCTGGGCTCGAAGCCACACGAGCGGGCACTGGAAGCTTTTGAGCTCGCAGGCGGGCGGGTGCTGCCGTTGGGGTGTGACCGGGAGACGGATTTATCGAAGATTCTGTGGTCGATTAGTGAAGACTACGCACTGATCATCGACGGCATCGTGGGGCTCGGAGGTCACGGCGCGCTGCGTGAAGAGGCCGCGTGGTTGGTGCGCGAAGCGCGGTTGGGCAAAGTTCCCATTCTCGCGGTTGATGTGCCGAGCGGCGTAGAAGCCGATACTGGGCGTACTTTTGACCCGCCTGCCCAGACCATCAATCCAGACCCTGATTTGGAGGAGAGACAGAACCCGTACCTGCCATCCCACGTCGAGGCCACGACAACGGTGACTTTCGGCGGTCTGCGCTACGCGCACTCGCTGTCCGAATCCTGTGGCACCGTCGAATTACATGAAATTTCCCTCGACTCCTTCTCCCTCGAACTTCCAGGACTGGGGCAGACGCTCTATGAAAACGGTACCTACAATGCCGTCCACCACCAGACTCCGACCGTGGAGTTCTACGAAGCCCTAGGCGGGAGCTTTCCGGCACCACTTGGCGCGATGACCCCGCTCGAACCCGGTGCTGCAGACCACAAGTACTCCACTGGAGTTACAGGAATCGCCGCCGGTAGCGAGGCGTATCCCGGCGCAGGTCAGCTGTGCGCCACCGCTGCCGTGCATGCGACCAGTCCCGCGGTCATCTATGTCGGCGACGCGGCCGCACGCAACCGCATCACCGCAGCCTTGCCGACGGTCATTGCGCAGCAGGACTCGGTGGATCGCAAAGAGGTACGCGTCGATGCCTGGGTCGTCGGTCCCGGTCGGGGCACTGATGAGAAAGCCGCCGAGGAACTGCGAGACATTCTGGCCACTGACAAACCAGTGGTCATCGACGCTGACGCACTGACACTGCTGTCGAAGCATGAGGACATCCGACAGCTCGTTCGTGAGCGCGGCCAGGAGCGCAACCTGCGCACTGTTCTCACGCCGCACGCCGGTGAATTCGAGCGCCTGACCGGGCACGAGGTCACTAACCCCATCGCAGATGCGCGTGAACTTGCCGAGCAGTTCTCCTCCGAAGTGTTGCTCAAGGGACGCCGCACTGTGATGGTCAATCCGACAACGCAGCGCACAGTCGTGGTTGACGCGGGTAGCTCCTGGGCAGCCACGCCGGGCTCTGGCGATGTACTGTCCGGGCTCCTCGGCGCCTGGGTAGCGCGTGGCGAAGCCCTCTATCTACCAGCAATTATTCATGCGCGCGCCGCATTTTTGGCCGCGCAGACAGAGTTCGGACCAGCACCCTGCAGCGCCCAGGACATCGCCGAATCCATCCGAGATGCCACCGCATGGTTCACCAACGAAGGCAGCAGTGGCAAAATACGGCTATGACTTCCTCGGCACCAGCCATCCTGACCCATACCGTTAATCTCGACGCAATCACCCACAATGTGAAGACCGTCAAGGCCATCGCAGGGGTGTCGGAATTCATGGCCGTCGTCAAGGCGGACGGCTACTCGCAGGGTGCGCTGCAGACCGCGCAGGCCGCGCTGGCCGGCGGGGCAACACAACTCGGTGTCGCAACAATCGACGAGGCGCTCTCCCTCCGCGAGGAACTCCGCGCCACGCTTGACGACGGCCACACCATCCCCATCCTCGCCTGGATCTGGGACGCAGCAGCCACCTCGTTGGTGCAGCGCGCTGTGGCTGCAGATATTGACCTCGGTCTGCCGTCGATGGCTCATGCGCTGGCCGTGGCCAATGCCGGGCGGGCGCTGTCGGTGACACCACGTGTGACGGTGATGGTCGATACGGGTTTGGGCCGCTCGGGATTCTCTATGGCCAATGGGGACTTTGAGCATGCGGTCGCTCAGCTGGTTGAGCTGCACAAGACCGGTGCTCTGAATATCACCGGTGCTTTCACGCACTTTGCGTGCGCGGATGAGCCGGGCAACGAGAGCGTCGATAAGCAGGCGCAGAATTTCCGTGCTGCGATTGCGGCACTGCGTGAGGCGGGGCTGGACGAGCTGATCAACCATGCGGCGAATTCACCGGCATCGTTGTCGCGTCCTGACCTGGCCTTCGACATGGTGCGCCCAGGGCTGGCGATTTATGGTGGCGAGCCAATTGTGGGTGCCACCCATGGATTGCGTCCGGCGATGCGGTGGGAGGCGTCGGTCATTTTGGTCAAGAAGCTGCCGGCGGGGCAGTCGGTGTCCTACGGGCAGACGTGGACAGCTGACCGCGATACCACCGTCGGCATCGTGCCCTGTGGCTATGCCGACGGCATGATGCGCTCGGCCTCCGGGCATTTCGAGGTCAGCATCAATGGCACACGCTATCCGCAGGTAGGGCGCGTGTGTATGGATCAATTCGTCGTCGACCTGGGACCCGACACCGATGTCGAGGCCGGCGACACTGCGGTTATCGTCGGTGATCGCACGCTGGGGGAGCCCGGTCTCGATGACCTCGCGGAGGCATCCGGCACCATTAACTATGAAATCCTCACCGCGCCGAAGGGACGCAGCGAGCGAAAGTGGGTGCGCAGCCGGCTCGTGCCAACCGCAGAGGACATGCGTGACCTCGGCGAGGAGATTGGCCGGGAGTTGGCAGCTGGGGATCTGGTGATTCTCGATGGCCCACTCGGCGCGGGCAAAACGACCCTCACGCAGGGCATCGCCCGTGGCATGAACGTGCGCGGTCGCGTGACGTCGCCGACGTTCACCATCGCCCGCGAGCACCGTCCGCTTGCAACCGACGGCGTCACCCTCATCCACGTCGACGCCTATAGACTCTTCGGCGAAGAGGGCCCCGGCTCCGATGGCGAGGCCTTCGATGCGCTGGACTCGCTCGATCTGGATACCGACCTTGAGGACAGCGTCGTGGTCGCCGAGTGGGGAATGGGGCTCGCCGAGGTGCTCTCCGAGCGCTATCTGCAGGTGAGCATCGATCGTTCGCGTGACGACGATGCCCGCGTCGTCACCTGGAAGTGGAGCAAGTAGCTTCAAGTCGGTTCAAGTAGGTTACTGAGTATGAACATTTTGGCCGTTGACACATCGACTCCACAGGTCACCGCGGGAATTGTCCGCGATGGTGAAACCGTGGCCGAGCAGCTGCACCTGGATGCCCGCGCGCACAACGAGGTGCTGGTACCACTGATTCAGCAGTGCCTCGCCGACAGTGGCGTGGCCGCGACCGAACTAGACGCCGTGGTTGTCGGCTGTGGTCCGGGGCCGTTTACGGGCTTGCGCGTTGGTATGGCCACCGCAGCCTCCTTCGCCGACGCTCTGGGAATTCCCTGCTACGGCATCTGCAGCCTGGATGTGCTCGCGGGTGGCGTTGGCGATGAACTGGTCGTCACCGATGCCCGCCGCCGCGAGGTGTACTTCGCCGCCTACCGCGATGGCCAGCGGGTTTTCGGTCCGGCAGTGGCCAAGCCAGCCGACGTCATGGAGCTGCTCAAGGAAGAACTTGTAGCAGAAGTCGACGATTTCGCGCCGAGCCAGGCCCGCGGCAGCCTCAGCCACATCGAGCAAATTGCCGGGCTTAAGGTTGCTGCCGAACAGGTCTTTCCCACTCCGACAGCCATGGTTGAAGCGGTCGACTTTGACTCCGCGCCGGGCCCACTGGTGCCGCTGTACTTGCGCCGTCCGGATGCCGTTGTCCCGAAGGCTATGAGATGAGCGTCGTCAAGCTAGTGCGTCTCGGGCCTCCTGCGGCCAAGGCGTGTGCGGCGATTGAGGCGGAGCTATTTGCCGGCGACGATCCCTGGTCGGAATCGGCCTTTATGGCCGAGCTGGCCGCGCCGAACAATTTCTACGTCGGGCTGATTGCAGATGTAGACGAGGACGAAGAACTGTGCGGCTATGCGGGGATTACCAAGCTGGGGCCTGCGGGTGCCGCCGAGTACGAGATTCACACCATCGGGGTGGGGAAGAAGTGGCAGCGCCGGGGCTTTGGGACGCAGCTGATGGACGCGCTGATGGCAGCTGTGGCGGAGGATTCGGGCCCGGTGTTTTTGGAAGTTCGCACAGATAACGAACCCGCAATCGCCATGTATCGGCGCTATGGCTTCGAAAATATGGGGCTGCGAAAGAACTATTATCCGGGCTCTGGGGCGGATGCGTACACGATGTGTCGGCCTGAGTTGGCCAGCTAGATGTTGACGTATTGACTAATCTGCGTTAAACCAGGCGCATGGCTAAAACCTTTGCAAAACAGCTCGTAGAAACCCTAGAGAAGCAGGGTGTCAAGCGAATCTTCGGACTCGTTGGAGATAGTTTGAACCCCATTGTCGACGCTGTGCGCGAGTCCTCCATTGAGTGGGTGCACGTTCGCAACGAAGAGGCTGCCGCCTTCGCCGCCGGCGCGGAGTCCCTGGTCACCGGCGAATTAGCAGTGTGTGCGGCCTCCTGTGGCCCGGGTAATACCCACCTCATTCAGGGCCTGTATGACTCCCACCGCAACGGCGCAAAGGTGCTGGCGCTGGCATCGCACATTCCTTCCCGCCAGATTGGCTCGAACTTCTTCCAGGAGACCCATCCGGAGTTCATCTTCAACGAGTGCTCCGGTTACTGCGAGATGGTCAACTCCGCTGAGCAGGGTGGCGTCGTTTTGCATCACGCTATCCAGTCGACCATGACTGGCCACGGTGTTTCCGTGCTGGTTCTGCCGGGCGACATTACAACGCATGAAGTGGAAAATGATGAGTTCGTCACCTCCACTATCAGCAGCGGTCGCCCAGTCGTATTCCCTGACGCCGGCCAGGCCGCCGCGCTTGCCGACGCAATCAACGAGGCTAAAACCGTCACGCTTTTCTGTGGCGCAGGTGTGAAGGACGCCCGCGAACAGGTGCTCAAGCTTGCGGAGAAGATTAAGTCGCCGGTGGGACATGCGCTGGGTGGCAAGATGTACATCCAGTACGACAACCCCTATGACGTCGGCATGTCCGGCCTGCTGGGCTACGGCGCCTGCCACGATGCCTCCAACGATGCTGATCTGTTGATTCTGCTCGGTACTGACTTCCCGTACAACGACTTCCTGCCGACCAAGAACGTCGCCCAGGTCGATATCGATGGTCGTGCCATCGGTCGTCGTACCACGGTGAAGTACCCAGTCGTCGGCGATGTGGCTGCCACGATTGAAACCATCCTGCCGCACCTGGATGAAAAGACTGACCGTTCCTTCCTGGACAAGCAGCTGCGGAACCACGAGCGCCTGCTCAGCCACGTCATCGAGGCATACACCCACGACGTTGAGAACATGCGACCGATTCACCCGGAGTATGTGGCCGACCTGATTGATAAGTACGCCGATGACGATGCCGTCTTCACCGTCGATACCGGTATGGGCAATGTCTGGGCTGCACGCTACGTCACGCCGAATGGCAAGCGAGAGCAGATTGGTTCTTTCCGTCACGGCACTATGGCCAATGCACTTTCGCAGGCCATTGGTGTGCAGGCTGCTGACCGGGACCGTCAGGTCATTACCTTCAACGGTGACGGTGGCCTGTCAATGCTGCTCGGTGAGCTCATCACCGTGAAGCAGGAGCAGCTACCCATCAAGATGTTTGTGTTCAACAACTCCTCGCTCGGCATGGTCAAGCTGGAAATGCTGGTTCAGGGGCTGCCGGAGCACGAGACCGACCACGACGCAGTGGACTACGCCGGAGTCGCAGAGTCGTTGGGTATCAAGGCCATCCGAATTGAAGATCCGGCCGATGCGCCTCGCCTGATTCAAGAGGCGCTGGCATACGACGGCCCGGTGCTGGTGGACATGATCACCGACCCGAATGCCCTGTCCATCCCGGCAAACATCACCTGGGACATGCTGATGGGATTCTCCAAGGCCGCTACTCGCACCGTCTTCGGCGGCGGCGTTGGTCAGATGATCAACATGGCACGGTCGAACCTCCGCAACATCCCGCGGCCATAGTGGGGGTAGCGCTCTCGAGATGCGGGAGCGGGTGCGGTGCGGTACCTCTGTTTCCATGATTAAAGGTTTTCTGGTGAACCCTGACCTGACGCATCGCATCGTCGAATTTGAGTTGGAGGCCGCTGCTACATTCCTCGGCGGAGTTTCCTCCGACCGTGTTTCGGTGGCGTTTCAGGAAGACGGCGCCGATTACGCCGCTCTCTACAACCCGACGGCCAAGGCTGAGGGCGCTGAACCGAATCCGGTCGCGTCCCTCGGCCGCAATGAGGCTGCTACGGGCAACTCGGCTTTCTTTACCGACCCCACCACCGCAATTTGCGGAACGGTCGTATTTGTCGACGCCGAGGGCAAGGATATCGGCGACGAGGAAATCGAGCGTATTAAGCACGGTATGCGCGCCGTGCGCCACTACCGCGATGACTACCCAGAGGAATACGCTCTCTGGCGTGCCGCTGTGCGGAACCTCGGTCGCCTCGAAATTTAAACTCGGTCGCTGGTAAGCGACCCGGTGGTGCGCTAGTACCATGACTGCTATGACCGAGTTGACCCTGCTGGCAATCGAGAGTTCCTGCGATGAGACTGGCGCTGCAGTGATGCGTGTGCGCTACGACGACACCGACACCAGCACCCCCGCCATTCCCGAGGTGGAAGTGCTTGCCGACGTCGTCGCATCCTCCATGGAACAGCACGCCCGCTTCGGTGGTGTGGTCCCGGAGATTGCTTCCCGCGCTCATTTGGAAGCCCTGCAGCCAGTAGTCTCCGAGGCGCGCGCGCAAGCAGCTGCCAAGCTCGGTATCGATACTTTTATCCCAGATGCCGTCGCCGCTACCGTGGGACCCGGTCTCGCCGGTGCGCTGCTGGTCGGTTCGGCAGGCGCGAAGGCTTATGCCGCCGCCTGGGGTGTGCCTTTCTACGGCATTAATCACCTTGGTGGCCACGTTGCTGTCGGAGCTCTCGATGGCGCAGATCTATCCAACGCAGTGGCGCTGCTAGTTTCCGGCGGGCACACGCAGCTGCTGCGCGTACAGGGGGTTGGTCGTCCGATGGGAGAGCTCGGATCGACGCTTGACGACGCAGCCGGAGAGGCATACGACAAGGTTTCGAGGTTGCTCGGATTGGGTTACCCGGGCGGCCCGATTATCGATAAGTTGGCTAAGCAGGGCAACCGCAAGGCCATCGCGTTTCCTCGCGCCATGATGCGCCAGCAGGATGCGCGCCATGACTTCTCCTTCTCCGGCTTGAAAACCGCCGTGGCCCGCTATGTCGAAGCGGCAGAGAAGGAAGGTCGTGAATACTCCGTAGAGGACGTCTGTGCTTCCTTCCAGGAGGCGGTCTGCGATGTATTGACCAAGAAGGCCGTTCGCGCAGCTCAGGATGTGGGGGCCACTACGCTGCTGCTCGGTGGTGGTGTGGCTGCGAACTCGAGGTTGCGTGAACTCGCAGCGGCGCGAGCTACCTCGGCAGGAATTACGCTGCACGTGCCACCGATTAAGCTGTGCACCGACAACGGTGTCATGATTGGCGCAGCTGCCGCCTACCTCATTGCCGCGGGGGTCAAGCCCTCTGGCTACGCCTGCCCGACCGACCCCTCCATGCCAGTGGAAGATCCTGTAATGCAATAAGCAGTGATTGCCCCTCGGATCCATGTTAAATTTCGTTAACTGGCTTTGACTTGTTTCTCTGCCATGGATCGCAGGACAATTACAGGAAAGCGCTTGCCCAAAAATGAGTAAAGACTACAGCGAGTGGGAACTTCAGCCATCCGATAATTCGCATAATCAGACTGAGCTGTTTGCACCGCAGGGCGAACCGCAAACAACGCAAGCACCGCAAGTTGAACATCAGCGCGGTCGTGCTCGGGGAGTGCTATGGGCAGTCATCGCTCTGCTGCTTGTGGTGATCGTCGCTGTAGCAGTGGTGCTTTACCTAGTTGTGAGTGGTCGAGGTGAGCAATGGTTTGGTGCAGGTGCCAAGGATGAAGTAACGCCGAAGCTCACTGTTACTGCGACTGCGACGGAGACCGTGAAGGTGAAGTCGCCGGAGAAAGCCAAGAAGGAAACTACGAGTACGGCTACGCCCGATTATCCGATTAGTGGGGATTGCGAGGCATCGGCGTTCCCGACTACGGAGGAAAACTTTACGATTGTCGCCTGTGACGGATGGTGGGCGCTGGGTGGGCGCGCAAACAGTGGTGGACTGGCGGTCTACCAATGGGACGAAGGTGCCTGGCAAAGGAGGGAGCCAGACAGTCGTTACACAACCGGTTCTGGTGGCCCGTGCTTTAGCGATGAGTACATCAAGGAACACGGAATGACGGTTACTGTGTTCGGTCGTATGGCGTGTAACCCCGACAAGCTGACCAATTAGCATTAGCGCTCACTATTGTTGAGTGTTAGCACTTGCAGGGGTAGAGTGCTAACGAAGGTTGTTTGACACACAGTTGTTCACCCGCGACGACGGCTGTGCACGGCAGACCAACCGGCACAAGAACATCACATCACCGCATGTATGGAGGAATTCATCGTGGCGAACGTCAACATCAAGCCGCTGGAGGACCGCGTCCTCGTCCAGATCAACGAAGCAGAGACCACCACGGCTTCTGGCCTGGTTATCCCGGACTCCGCTAAGGAGAAGCCGCAGGAAGCTACCGTTATCGCAGTTGGTCCGGGTCGTTGGGCCGATGACGATGACCGCATTCCTATGGACGTCAAGGAGGGTGACATCGTCATCTTCTCCAAGTACGGCGGCACTGAGCTGAAGTACCAGGGCGAAGAGTACCTGCTGCTGTCGCAGCGCGACATCCTGGCTGTTATCGAGAACTAAAGGGAGGACGTACCCACACATGGCGAAGCTTATTGCTTTTAACGAAGAGGCTCGCGAAGGCCTCAAGCGCGGTGTGGACACGCTTGCCGACGCAGTCAAGGTCACGCTTGGCCCGAAGGGTCGCAACGTTGTCCTGGACAAGGCCTTCGGCGGTCCGCTGGTCACCAATGATGGTGTGACCATCGCCCGCGACATCGACGTTGAGGATCCGTTTGAGAACCTCGGCGCGCAGTTGGTTAAGTCCGTTGCGGTCAAGACCAATGACGTTGCCGGTGACGGTACTACTACCGCAACGCTGCTGGCACAGGCGCTGGTCCACGAGGGTCTGCGCAACGTTGCAGCCGGCGCAAACCCGATTTCGCTGAACCGTGGTATTCACGCTGCATCCGACAAGGCGGTTGAGCTGCTGAAGCAGCGCGCCACCTCGGTCAGCAGCTCTGCTGCCATCGCACAGGTGGCAACCGTTTCCTCGCGCGACACTGAAATTGGTGACCTGGTTGCAGGTGCCATGGACAAGGTTGGCAAGGACGGCGTCGTCTCTGTGGAGGAGTCGCAGTCGATTGCCACCGAGCTGTCCGTGACCGAGGGCGTGTCTTTCAACAAGGGCTTCCTCTCGCCGTACTTCATTACCGACGTCGAGGCTCAGCAGGCAATTCTTGACGGTGCACAGGTGCTGCTGGTCCGTGAGAAGATTTCCTCCCTGCCGGAGTTCCTGCCGATTCTGGAGAAGATTGCCGAGTCCGGCAAGCCGACTCTGATTATGGCTGAGGATATCGAGGGCGAGGCGCTGTCCGCACTGGTCATCAACGCTATGCGCAAGACCTTGAAGGTTGCCGCAGTGAAGGCACCGTACTTCGGTGACCGTCGTAAGGCGTTCATGGATGACCTGGCAGTTGTCACCGGTGCAACCGTCGTTACGGCTGACACTGGCATGCAGCTGAAGGACGTTGGACTTGAGGTGCTGGGTAACGCACGCCGTATCACCATTACCAAGGACGAGACCGTTCTAGTTGACGGTGCTGGCACCGCTGAGGCTGTGGAAGAGCGTCGTAACCAGATCCGTGCCGAGATTGAGCGCACTGACTCTGACTGGGATCGCGAGAAGCTGGAAGAGCGTCTGGCGAAGCTCTCTGGCGGCGTGGCTGTCATTAAGGTCGGCGCTGCTACCGAGACCGAGGTCAACGAGCGCAAGCTGCGTGTCGAGGATGCCATTAACGCTGCTCGTGCGGCAGCTCAGGAAGGCGTCATCGCCGGTGGCGGTTCCGTACTGGTGCAGATCTCCCGTGAACTCGAGGCATTCGCTGACGAGTTCGAGGGCGACGAGGCAGTCGGTGTCCGTGCAGTTGCCAAGGCTCTGACCCGTCCGGCTTTCTGGATTGCTGAGAATGCTGGTAAGGACGGTGCTGTCGTTGTCTACCACATTGGTGAGCTGGAGAACGGCAACGGCTACAACGCTGCTACTGACACTTACGAGAACCTGATTGAGTCCGGCGTCATTGACCCGGTCAAGGTCACTCACTCCGCAGTCGTCAACGCAACCTCCGTGGCTCGCATGCTGCTGACCACCGAGGCTTCTGTTGTGGACAAGCCGGAAGAAGAGCCACAGCACGACCACGCTCACTAACTGCCAGTGAGCTAGTGCCCTGGCCTTTGGCACGTAAAATGCTCCCCACCTTTCAATCTGAGGGTGGGGAGCATTTTGGTTTTTATGTGAACTGGATGGAGTCCGAGAGAGGAGAGGGACTACATGGCAGTAACTAGAACGCGTTCAAGTTCGCGTTCACGTGCGGCCGGCTTAGCTCGAAGGATTTCATTTCGTTCAGATTCGCTGAGACCGCCCCAGACACCGTATGGCTCACCAACCTTGAGTGCGTGACTACGGCACTGCATAAGAACAGGGCAAGAACGGCAGATAGCCTTCGCACGGGCTTCACGCAGGCTGCGTGCGCGTCCGCGCTCGCCTTCCGGGTGGAAGAAGGTCGCGGAGTCCTGCCCGCGGCAAGAGCCGTGCAGCTGCCAATCCCACAAATCCGCATTGGGCCCGGGCAAGTGGTCGATGTACGTCATCGGAATTGATGTCTCCTTCATTGAGCTTTCTTGAAGCAGTGAGCTCAAGTGTGGAGGCCAACAATGAACGGTTGGTAAACCTAAGGAGGCCAGCCGGGATACTACGCAAACAATTCCGTCAAACTCTTACCAAATTTTTAGAAACGGCCAGGTCGTCGAGAACGCAAACCGTCGACAAAGCCTGCGCAGTAGTCCCATGGGGCGTAACGGGAGGGGTCTGGATCGAATTGTGGCTCGTGAACCGGAGATGCCTGGCCAGACAGGAGCATCAGGTAGTGGTTTTCCAAAACCTCCCAGGTATAAAAGTGCTCGTCACCGCAGTCCTCACACAACATGCAGACGCCCAGTAATCCCTCTGGGCTCAAAGCGGTGCGGAATAGGCGAACTGCGGCCAGATCTTCAAGAACCTCTCGACGTTCCTGGTCTGTCAGTGGAGCAAACGGCTCATCCGGCTCGAGAAAGCTTGCCGGGTCATTGGGATCTCCTTCGAACGGATCCCGCGGCATGGATGAGAAAAAGTTGTGGTTCACAACCACTACCGTAACAGCTCTGTACGGCAATCCTGTCGATTGGCGATGCACTTAGTTGGGGTTTAGTTCACCTTGGAATAACCCTCAGCTAGCTTTCGGCTAACCCTTGTCGGGCACCTGTCGCTCCGCCTAATTGTCGCGTTTCATCACTGAAGGACTACCCTGTATATAACGTTTGGCAACCACGAAGCGATAGCGCCCCTGGCCGGATGTCGGCAAGGGTGGAGCAGGAGGAGTCCATGACCAACCCCACGGGAATTAGCCTCGGCGGAGACAATCCCAACAAGATTCCACTAGTCGGCCTTACATTCGATGACGTCCTGCTGCTGCCGGACGCTTCGGACGTTATCCCCTCCGGCGTTGATACTTCGACGCAGCTCACTCGTGAGCTGCGTCTGAACATTCCGGTTGTGTCCGCTGCTATGGACACCGTCACCGAGGCCCGCATGGCTGTTGCCATGGCCCGCCAGGGCGGTATGGGTATCCTGCACCGCAACCTGTCTATCGAGGAGCAGGCTCAGCAGGTCGAGATTGTGAAGCGCTCTGAGGCGGGCATGGTGTCCGACCCGGTGACCTGTTCCCCGGATGACACCATCGCCGAAGTAGATGCCAAGTGCGCTCGTTACCGCATCTCGGGCCTGCCGGTCGTCGATAAGGACGGCAAGTTGGTCGGTATCTGCACCAACCGTGACATGCGTTTTGAGGCAGACCTGAACCGCAAGGTTTCCGAAATCATGACCCCGATGCCGCTGGTCGTGGCTGAGCAGGGTGTGTCTGGCGATGCGGCGCTGAACCTGCTGCGCGCTCACAAGGTGGAGAAGCTGCCGATTGTCGATGGCGAAGGTCGCCTGACTGGTCTGATTACCGTCAAGGACTTCGTCAAGAAGGATCAGTACCCGAATGCTTCCAAGGATGGTTCCGGCCGTCTGCTGGTCGGTGCTGGTATCGGTACCGGCGAGGACTCCTGGAAGCGCGCGCACGCATTGGCTGACGCAGGCGTAGACGTGCTCGTTGTTGATACCGCTCACGCCCACAACTCAGGTGTACTTGAGATGGTCTCCCGCGTTAAGAAGGAATTCGGCGAGAACATCCAGATTATCGGCGGCAACCTGGCTACCCGTGGCGCTGCACAGGCCATGATTGACGCGGGTGCAGATGCCATCAAGGTCGGTATCGGCCCAGGCTCGATTTGCACCACTCGCGTTGTCGCAGGTGTGGGCGCCCCGCAGATCACCGCCATCATGGAAGCCTCTGTCGCAGCTAAGAAGGCTGGCGTTCCGATTATCGCCGATGGCGGTATGCAGTTCTCCGGCGACATCGCCAAGGCTCTGGCAGCCGGTGCATCCTCCGTCATGCTCGGTTCGATGCTGGCCGGTACCGCTGAGGCTCCGGGTGAGGTCACCTTCGTCAACGGCAAGCAGTACAAGATGTACCGTGGCATGGGCTCGCTGGGTGCTATGCAGGGCCGCGGCCTGACCGGTGAGAAGCGCTCCTACTCCAAGGACCGCTACTTCCAGGCTGATGTCAAGAGCGAAGAGAAGCTGGTTCCGGAAGGCATTGAGGGGCGTGTTCCGTTCCGCGGCAGTATCGACTCCATCGTTCACCAGCTGGTCGGTGGTCTGCGCGCAGCTATGGGCTACACCGGTTCCGCTACCGTCGAGCAGCTGCACGACGCACAGTTCGTCCAGATCACCGCTGCAGGCCTGCGCGAGTCGCACCCGCACGATATCCAGATGACTGTCGAAGCGCCGAACTACTACCAGCGCTAAACTGGCTTAGTCGAGTTAAATTCCACGGAAAGGGCATGTGAGGAAAGCTCATGCGCGACATCGTTGAAATCGGTATTGGCCGCGAGGCACGCCGGACCTACGAGTTGGACGATATTGCACTCGTTCCCACTCGTCGTACCCGGTCGTCCAAGGACGTCGATACCTCCTGGCGAATTGACGCCTACGATTTCGAACTCCCGATGATGATGCATCCGACAGATGCCATCGCCAGCCCGGAATCCGTCGCTGAGTTTGCTCGCCTGGGCGGTTTGGCGGTTCTCAACGCCGAGGGTATCTGGGCCCGTCACGCCGATGCGCAGGACAAGATCGCCGAGCTGGTGGAGTTGGCAAAGAATGCCGCCACCAAGCGTGAATCCGAGGCAGTGAACCGCAAGCTGCAGGAACTGCACTCTGCTCCAATTGATACTGACCTGTTGGTTGAGCGCATCAAGGAGATTCGCGCAACCGGCGCGATCACTGCAGTTCGTGTCTCCCCGCAGCATGCCCGTGAGCTGGCTCCGCTGGCTATCAAGGCCGGCATCGACTTGTTGGTTATCCAGGGCACGCTGATTTCCGCAGAGCATGTCACGGCTCAGGGTGAACCACTAAACCTCAAGGACTTCATCGGCAGCCTGGACGTTCCAGTTATCGCCGGTGGCGTTGTCGACTACCAGACTGCGCTGCATCTAATGCGTTCAGGTGCCGCTGGTGTGATTGTCGGTACGGGCTTTACGACGTCCCCGGATGCGCTCGGTATCGATGTGCCAATGGCTACCGCTATTGCGGATGCTGCAGCTGCTCGTAAGGACTACCTCGATGAGACCGAGGGGCGCTACGTCCACATCATTGCTGATGGTGGCATCGATACCGCCGGGGACATTGCTAAGGCAATCGCCTGTGGCGCAGATGCTGTGGCGCTGTCCAGCGTGCTGGCAACCGTCAATGAGGCTCCGGGGCAGGGCTACGCCTGGCCGTCTGTCGCGGCACACCCGAAGTACCCGCGCGGTGCCGTGTGGCAGGTCGTCGAAGATGAGAGGGAACTGGTCAGTCTGGAAGAGGCTCTGTTTGGGCCGTCCGCCTCGCCGTTCGGTGATCGCAATCTCGCCGGCGGCCTGCGCCGCGCAATGGCCAAGTGCGGTTTTACCGACCTGAAGTCCTTCCACCGCGTTGAGCTGTCGGTACGTCCAAAGGGGTTTTAATTAAAGTAATCGGATAGTTTTTTCGCAAAACTACCTTACTGAAAAGCCACCTCCGCTTAGGGTTAGGAACATGAGTTCCGCGCATTAGCGTTACGCCCTTAGAGAAGGTGGCTTTTCCCATGAGTAAACAACGCGATTTCGATGTTGTAATCGTCGGTTCCGGTTTCGGTGGTTCTGTTTCTGCTTTGCGGTTGACTGAAAAGGGCTACCGAGTGGCAGTTCTCGAAGCTGGTCGACGGTTCGAAGATAAAGACTTTGCCAAGACCAGCTGGCGGCTTCACAAGTACCTGTGGGCTCCTAAGCTGGGACTCTTTGGTGTCCAGCGTGTGCACATGTTGAAAGATGTCATGATTCTCGCTGGTGCCGGCGTCGGCGGTGGTTCTCTTAACTACGCAAACACTCTGTATAAGCCGGGTACTGAATACTTCCAGCACCGTCAGTGGGGGCACATTACCGACTGGGAGTCAGAACTCACTCCGCACTATGACAATGCATCTCGCATGCTCGGGGTGGTCACCAACCCATCCGACACGCCTGCCGACGTCGTCATGCGTGAGGTAGCCGAAGATATGGGAGTGGGCCATACTTTCCGCTCGACTCCGGTGGGTGTGTTCTTTGGCGCCAAGACAGGTGGACAGGGTGCGCCAGGGCAAACAGTTTCCGATCCTTACTTCGGGGGGATTGGCCCGGACCGTACTGCTTGTACGGAATGTGGTGAGTGCATGACTGGTTGCCGTCACAATGCCAAGAACACCCTGGTTAAGAACTACCTCTACTTGGCGGAGAAGTTTGGTGCGCAGGTCTTTGACCGCACTACCGTTACCGGCCTGCATCCTCAGGCTGATGGCTCCTGGGTTATTGACACTGAGCGCACTGGCCGTTGGGTAGCTAAGGGCAAGCAGCAGTTTAGCGCTAAGCGCGTCATTCTCGCCGCCGGTGCATGGGGCACCCAGAATTTGCTGCATCGCCAGCAGGCCGATGGGCACTTGCCGCTGCTACCGAAATCTTTGGGCAAGCTGACCCGCACCAACTCCGAGGCTATTTTGGGCGCGATGGGTACGAAGGTGGATCCGGAAAATGACTTTTCTAACGGTGTAGCCATCACTTCGTCATTCTTCCCAGACGAGGACACCCATATCGAGCCAGTGCGCTACGGTAAGGGCTCTAATGCCATCGCAATGCTGCAGATGATTATGACCGAAGGAGGTCGTCGGACTCCGCGATGGTTGCAGGCTGTGGGAACCGTCGTAAAGCATCCTAACTACCTGACGCAGCTCGTGAATCTGCGTAAGTGGTCGCAGCGCACCGTGATTTCTCTGGTGATGCAGAATCGCGACAACTCGATTACGACGTACCTGCAGAAGATTGGGCCGGTGCGTTTCCTGATGAGTAAGCAGGGCGAGGGGGAGCCGAATCCGACGTGGATTCCGTCGGGTAACGAAGCTACGCAACGTGCGGCGGACAAGCTCAGTGCACGTGGTCGGAATGGTCGTGTGCTAGCGGGTGGCACTATCGGTGAGTTGGCAAATATTCCTTTGACAGCTCACTTCATTGGCGGTGCGACGATTTCGGATTCGCCTGAAAACGGCGTCGTTGATCCGTACTTGCGTGTGTGGGGTTACCCGACGCTCTCGATTCACGACGGTTCGGCGATGGCAGCCAACCCGGGAGTGAACCCGTCACTGTCGATTTCCGCGAATGCGGAGCGTGCAACGTCGCTGTGGCCGAATAAGGGTGAGGAAGATCAGCGTCCGGCGCAGGGTGAGTCCTACGTGCGCCTGGATCCGATTGCTCCGGTGAACCCGGCTGTGCCGGAAGATGCTCCGGCTGCACTGAACCTGGGTATGCCTGCAGTCCGTAAGTCTTGATAAGCTTTAGGGCGTGTCTGAACAGGTGACTAAGCCCGTCCTCGTCGTGGACTTCGGTGCGCAGTATGCGCAGCTCATCGCGCGACGTGTGCGCGAGGCAAAAATTTATTCCGAAGTGGTCTCGCATGATGCGACGACCGAAGAAATTAAGGCCAAGAACCCGGCTGCGCTGGTGCTGTCCGGCGGCCCGTCCAGTGCCTACGCCGAAGGTGCCCCGAAGCTCAACCCAGAGTGGCTTGAGCTGGGCATTCCGGTGTTTGGTATTTGCTACGGCTTCCAGGCGATGACTGAGGTGCTCGGCGGCACGATTGCTGCTACCGGTGACCGTGAGTACGGCCGCACGCAGCTGAACGTCGTCGACGGTGGCGGTGTCGCTCACACTGGTGTGCCGGAGACACACGAGGTGTGGATGAGCCACGGTGACGCGGTGTCTAAGGCGCCGGAGGGCTTCACCGTTACGGCGTCCACCAAGGGTGCTCCGGTAGCGGCTTTCGAGTGCTTGGAAAAGCGCATGGCCGGTGTGCAGTACCACCCGGAGGTCAACCACTCGCCGTATGGTCAGCAGGTTCTGGAGAAGTTCCTGTATGAGATTGCTGGCCTGGAGCCGGACTGGACTGCCGCTAACATCGCGGAAGAGCTGATTGAGCAGGTCCGTAATCAGGTCGGTGAGACCGGTCGCGCAATTTGCGGTCTGTCTGGCGGCGTTGACTCCGCAGTTGCCGCCGCACTTGTGCAACGCGCTATTGGTGACCGTCTGACCTGTGTCTTCGTCGACCATGGGCTGCTGCGCCAGGGCGAGCGCGAGCAGGTTGAGAAGGATTTCGTTGCCGCAACTGGTGCGAAGCTGATTACCGTCGACGATTCCAAGGTCTTCCTGGATGCTCTGGCTGGTATCACCGATCCGGAGACCAAACGTAAGACCATCGGCCGTGAGTTCATCCGCTCCTTCGAGCGCGCTGTCGCACAGGCGCTGGAGGGCGCTCCGGAGGGCGAGACCGTGGACTTCCTGGTCCAGGGCACCCTGTACCCGGATGTGGTTGAGTCCGGTGGCGGTTCTGGTACCGCCAACATTAAGAGCCACCACAACGTCGGCGGTCTGCCGGATGACGTTGAGTTCACCCTCGTTGAGCCGCTGCGCCTGCTGTTCAAGGACGAGGTCCGTGCGGTCGGTCGCGAACTGGGGCTGCCGGAAGAAATCGTCGCTCGCCAGCCGTTCCCGGGTCCGGGTCTTGGTATCCGCATCATCGGCGCTGTCGATGAGGGGCGTCTGGATACCCTCCGTCGCGCCGACGCCATTGCACGCGAGGAAATGACGGCCGCAGGTATGGACGAGGTTGTCTGGCAGTGCCCGGTCGTCCTGCTTGCCGACGTCCGCTCGGTCGGTGTCCAGGGTGATGGTCGTACTTATGGCCACCCAATCGTGCTGCGCCCGGTTTCCTCTGAGGATGCGATGACCGCTGACTGGACTCGTGTTCCCTACGATACGCTGGAGAAAATCTCCACTCGTATCACCAACGAGGTGCCTGAGGTCAACCGCGTGGTCCTGGATGTGACTTCCAAGCCACCGGGAACCATTGAGTGGGAGTAAGCCACTAGTTGGCAAGGGCCGTGTCTGTGAGTTGTGCAAACTCGCGGGCACGGCCCTTTTCCGTCAGGGCCGAATTGTTCTTGGCGATGGTGATGCGCTTATCGGCGGCTAGGGTGTGGAGAGCTGCGCTCACGGTATCGTCGTCAAGCATGGCGAAATAGGGGAGCTGGTCGGTGAAGAAGACGTAGCCGTCGCGTAGACGTGCGATGAAGAGGACTGTGAGGATGCGGGCCTCTGGTGAGTCGGCGGGGTAGGGGCAGCGCTGGGCGAAATTGTCAGGAAGATGCGCGGCGAGAGGGAGGAATCCGAATTGCCGCGGCAGGATTGCGCAGGTAGCGGTGATGGCGGACAGAACTAGGGTCATTATGCAGGCGACCGGTGTAGAGGAAATTCGTTCGGCGACGGCGGCAATGATCCATGCTCCGGGGAAGATGAGCAGCACGCTTATACTGCTATTCCACGAGATGTCGTTTGGTGACTCACGCATCGGCTCTGCGAAGTAGGAGGGCCGAGTTTCTTTGGTGGGTGTTTTTGCCTGGCGCACGAAAAGTGTGGTGCCGATGAGTACCAGTAAAAGCGCTATCATGATCCACCAGCCAATGGAGCCGATGATGTGGGCTTTAAGCAATGCGAGCAGTGCGATCACTGCGGTGGTGACGCCAATTGCCGTCCCCAGGCGCACGGGACTATTGATAAATTTTGTCGTGCGTTCGGCCCCGTCTTGGTAAGAGCCTGAAGAGTGTTGGTGCCGGCTGGAATCTGTCATACTTCTTAAGTTTAGTAGCGATGGAACTATAGATTGTTGAGAGTTGTGTGGCTAGTGTTAAGGCCATGAGCATTGTAAAAATTAACGCTATTACCGTTCCTGAGGGTGCGGGAGAAGAGCTCGAACGTCGCTTTTCCGCTAACTCTTCAAAGATGACCGATGTGCCGGGTTTCATTGGTTTCCAACTGCTGCGTCCGACTGCAGGAGAGAGCCGCTACTTCGTCTTTACCGAGTGGGAGAGTGAGGAGGCCTACCAGGGGTGGCGTGAGGGCCGTGCCTTCAAGGCTTCGCATGAGGGCGAAAAGCGCAAGCCGGTGTCGTCGTCGGCTGATTTGCTCGAATTCGATGTAGTTCTCGATGTGAAGGCCTAAGTAGTACGAAATGTAGTACTCGGCTGAGGTTAGAGCGTCGCGCGGTGGTGTGCGGCGCTTTTCTTCGCGCATTAATATCGAACGTACGTGCTATTTAGGGTAGTGTTTAATCCGCTTGTTGGGAAAGAATATTCGAGCAGTGTTCGTGGTGGGCAGGGCAGTGGGGATGGCAGTGAGATGGCAGTGGGATAGCAGCGGGATGAGGTGGAACAAGAAGTGACAACGGCGGTCAATATTGCTGCGGGGCAGTCTAAGGAACAGACTATTGCGGCATTGCGGCAGGCGATGGCAGCCCAGTCTGGTGGGACTGCAACTGGTGCAACCTTTGGGCTCGGTGAGGCTCTGCCGGTGCCGGAGGCGTTGGAAAATACGTTGGCGGGAGTAGTGCGAAAAGGGGCTGTCAGTGTCATTGAACAGCCCGGTGCGGTATTGGCAGGTCTAATCGCGGAAGTTACGAAGACAGGTCATGTTGCGCTAGTTGGACTCGCTGAACAGGGGTTGCTCTCCGTGGTGGAGTTGGGCGGGAAGCTATCGAACATTGTCTGTGTGCCAGATCCTGGAATGCAGCCGCTTGAAGTAATTGGGCTGTTGGCGGACGGCGTTGACTTGGTGGTGGCTTCGTTGGCGCGCACTCCGCCGCCGTCGCAGGCACGTCCGCTGCAGGCACGACTGCGCACGAGTGGTTGTGCTCTGGTTTTTGTCGGGCAGCAGTGGCCGGGCGCTGCTGCGGAAATTTCCAGCTCTGTCGCTGGTGTTTCCGGGCTTGGCACTGGTTATGGCCGGATTCGAGCAGTGGATTACCAAGTCAGTGTGTCGGGGACGCGGTTTCCGCGGAGGCAGTGCCGTTGGCGGGTGGGGGAACAGGTGGAACAGAACAATGTGGTCGCGTTTCCCGCGCAGAGGAGGTCCTAGTGGTAGCGGCGGAATCGAGCCGTGTGGTGGCGCTATGGCTTCCTGATTGGCCAGTGCAGGCAGCACATCTAGCATCTGTGACGTCGCAGGCTAATCCGCTCAGTCCAGTTGCGATTGTGGGTGATAGCGGAGTAGCTGCTTGTTCTCCGAGTGCGCGCCGTGCAGGGGTACGGCGCGGGCAAAGCCGTCGCCATGCGGAAGCGTTGTGCCCGGAGCTGGAGGTTGTCGAGGAAAGTGCGGTGCGCGACGCTGCAGAATTCGAGTCCGTGCTGCAACGGTTGGAGGCGGTGGCAGCTGGGGTCGAAGCTCTACGGCCAGGCTTGGCGGTTGTGGCAGCGCGAGGGGTAATGCGTTATTACGGCGGACAGGATGTGGCCTTGGAAAAGCTGCTTGATGCCGCTGCGGTACCGGGCGTGGACTGCAGCTTGGGGCTCGCGGACGATATTGTGACAGCTATTTTGGCAGCGCGCAGGGGAGTGCTGGTAGCTCCCGGGGAAGATGAAGGCAAAAGATTTCGGCAGGGAATCTCTCTGGTGGAGCTGAGGGCGGAAAGTGCACTGGAGATGCCCGCAGAGCTTGCGAAGTCGTGGCAGGAACTCGGCCTGCGCACATTGGGGGATGTCGCTGCGTTGCCTAAGCGGGATATAGCCAACAGGTTTGGGGCGCAGGGGGCTAGATGGCACGATTTGGCCTGCCGTGGGGAAGTGCGGTTGGTGGCACCGCGATCTTTGCCGCCAGGACTGGCGGTGAGCTACCAGTCTTGGGAGAGTCCACTCCGAAGAGTGGATGAGGCCTCATTCGTCGCGCGCTTTCTAGCTGGGCAACTGCATGAAAAACTTTTTAACCATGGGTATTCGTGTTACCGCTTAGCGGTGGTGGCGCAATTTAGTGACGGCTCAGAGGTGCGCAGAGTATGGCGCTGCACTGAGCCACTGGCAGAACAGACTACGGCTGACAGGGTTCGGTGGCAGCTCGATGGCTGGCTGAATAACAGGAATCGGCAGCAGCCACGAGGGGACAGCGGCACTGTTGCTGGAACTGTTGACGGCGCTGAGGAAAATGATGGAGATGACAGCCGCGGAATTGTAGAGCTGCAGTTAGAGCCACTGGATGTGGCCGCCGCCGGGACCGTAAAGCAGGATCTGTGGCACGGTAGTGATGATGCGCGAGCCAAAGCGCGCCGGGCTGCCGAGCGTGTGCAGGGGTTACTGGGGTCAGAGGCAGTACAGCAACCAATCATGCAGGGCGGGCGTGGCCCAGGGGAAAGAGTGGGATTTGTCGCTTTCGGAGAAAAACCCAAAAACACAAAAACCGCGGAAAATAATCAGCCGTGGCCGGGAGCCGTTCTTGCTCCCAATCCGGCAACTATTCCCGCGACTGCTAATGCTGAGGTGGAAGTGCTCGATGACAATGGGCAGACCGTGGGCGTAACTGGGCGAGCGACCATGACGGCGGAACCATCTCTGGTGCGGCATGGAGTGACAACGTACCGCGTGTCATCGTGGGCTGGGCCCTGGCCGATTGACGAGCGCTGGTGGGTACCCGATGAGGCTCGCCGAGCGGCAAGACTGCAAATCCGTGCGGTAGCGCATGACGGTACCATCGTCGCCTGGTTGCTCATAGGGCATGCCGGCGCATGGAGAATCGAGGGGGCTTACGCGTAGAGGCGTAGCGAGGGGCCGGCACCGGGGAGGGGCAACCCGATTACTTCGATTGGAAGTCAATAACCAGGCGGTTCGGGTTGTTCAACGAGAAAACCTTGAACGGGGTCTTATCGCCCTTGAGCCCGACGACATACTGAGTCTGTCCCTCGAAGGTTCCGGCGCCAACGACTTCCTTAATAACGGACGTCGATGTCGGCTTGACCGGGTCAGAGGGGAAGTCCTCCATCTGGAAATCAAAGGGGTAACCCATGCTCCGCAAGTCGATTACCAGCTTGGCTGTGCCGTCGACCGAAATCGGTTTGCCGGAGCCCTGTTGGGTCGGCACATCCTCGTAACGGACGAAATATCCCGGAGTGCCCTCGCCCGTGAGTTCAAAGACAATGCGGTCGTAACCGTCGTGGGAACCGACACGGACATCTTCAATACCCAAGTAAGCGCCATCGGAAGGGGCAGCTTCTGAGGAGGAACTATTGAAATCGCCCTCCGGAGCAGCATCGTCATCCATGGTGGTTTGCGCCGCCGCAGATGAGCTAGTGGAGCTGCTAGAGCTGCTTGACAAATCGGAGGTGCCAGCGGTTGAGTCAGTCTTCATAGACACTGCAGCAGCCGAGTCTGGGGATGAGTCAGAGGAGCAAGCGCCGAGAGCCAGGCCCAATGCGAGGCACAGGGATGCCGCGATACGGGTACGGGTGCGCGAAACATCCAGCGATTTCGTATTCATACGTCTGACGGTATGTGCGCAGTTACGGAATTTCAACAAGCTGAACTACAAAAGTCGAGGTCAGAAGTATTTGTTGTCAAAGTGTTGCACAATAGTAATAAAACAGGGGTGAACGCTGCGACCTAAGACCCAATCGCAGGGGGGCACTCAATTACGCTTAGGCGTATGAGCCAGGCCAAATTTGATACCACCTGTTCCGCTCAGATGACTGAGCCGCTTCCCGGTACTGCGAAGACCGGAAAGCTCTTTATTGCGTTGGAGCACCAACTCGGTTGGTCGCACGATATTTTTGACGGCGGGGTATGGGGAGCAGAGATCACCGGTCAGGTAGAGGCCTGGCTGTCTGAACGCGGCGGCGCGTTGCAGCTGATTCGAAAGCCAGGCCGAATCGGCCAGCAGCCGTGTGATGGCGTTAACGTCTATATCGCGCATTGTGAATCAGTGGATGGCTCTGAGGTTTTTCTCGAACATCGCATGGTTGCCGATGTTGAAGACCTGATGACTCTGGATATCCGCCCTGGCCAGCCCACCGAGGGGGCCACTCGTCTGGACCATCCACTGTTTCTCATCTGTACGCACGGTAAGCGCGATCGTTGCTGTGCGATTAAAGGTCGCCCGCTCGCTGCTGCGATGCACAATCTCTACCCAGAGGTTGTGTGGGAAACCTCGCACTCTAAGGGGCACCGCTTTGCGCCGGCCAGCGTGCTGTTGCCATGGAATTACAGCTTTGGACGTCTGAGTGCGGTGGATGCCAAGGGGGTCATCGAAGACGCTCAGCAGGGCATCGTGCATGCAGAGGGCTGCCGCGGCCGTGGTGTCTACACCCCGCAGGGGCAGGCGGCCGAGTTGGCTGTGCGTCGTCAAGCCGATACGTGGGGCGTAGATGATGTCGCACGCGTTGACGTCGACGGCACGACTGCAGTCGTCGCGCTTTACGACGGCCCCAGCGACCGCGACAAGGTCGTGGAATATGAAGTGGCCCTGGAGAAAATCACCACGGAAGGCGTTGTGTCTTCCTGCGGTGATGCTCCAGGGCCAAAGAAGGGCTGGGCTGCGGTCGAGGTAACCCGCCGCTAGCTAGTGGCTAGCTAATGTGCGCGGCTACCTGCGCATAATCTTCTTGGAGAGCCAGTTGCCGAAGATCTGCGCCAACTGGACGATGAAGATGATGACCAGGGTTGTCACCAGGGTGACGTTCCAGTCGAATGCCTGGTAACCGTAGGTGATTGCGAAGTTGCCCAGTCCGCCACCGCCGATGTAGCCGGCCATAGCTGACATGTCGACCACGGCGATGAATGCGAAGGTGTAGCCCAGTACCAGCGGGCCCAGTGCCTCCGGCACGACGACCGTCCGGATGATGCGCCACGGACTTGCGCCCATCGCACGGGCGGCCTCAATCACGCCGGGGTCGATGGACATCAAGTTCTGCTCCACCAGGCGCGCGATGGCGAAGGTGGCGGCAATCGACATGACGAACACTGCGGCTTCGGTGCCGATCGTGGTGCCGACCACGTTCTTTGTCAGTGGGCCGATGGCCGTAACCAGGATGATGAACGGGATTGGTCGAACAAAGTTAATCAGGACATTGAGGACCTGGTAGACAAACTTGTTGCGCAGTACGCCACCATCGCGGGTGGTGTAGAGCAGCACGCCGATTGCTAGACCTGCGACACCGCCAATCAGCATGGCGACACAGACCATGTAGAGCGTCTGGCCGAATGCCTCGCCCAGCATCGGGCCGAGGCTATCCCAGTTGGTGTCCTTGCCACTCACCGATGGCAGAGAGTTTAAGAGACCGATCATGATGCAAGCTCCTCTACCTGTGTCAGTTCGGAAATAGCAGCAATGGCGGCATCGAAATCAGAGGAATCCGAGGCGGAATTACCTGTCAGCGGAGTCAACCGCAAAGTAAGGCGGCCGTAGGACTTCGCCTGCACATTGGCGACCGCGCCGTGTGCCACCAAGGCGGCGACACCGTGGGCACTAGTGGCCTGTGCCAGGGCACCGAGGTCAACACCGTCATTGATAGTGATGGTGACCAGGCGAGCTGCTGCGCTCTCGGCAGACTGATTCACCGAATCGCGTTCACGACCAATTGGAACATCGCGCAGTGCGGTGGTGGCGAAGCGGCGGCCAACCTCAGTCTTGGGGTTGGCAAAGACCTCGTGGACCGTACCGGTTTCGACGATGTGACCATTTTCCATGATGGCCATGCGGTCAGCAATACCGCGTACAACCGACATGTCATGAGTAATCAGCACGATAGTGACACCCATTTCGCGATTGATGCGACGCAGCAGATCCAGGACGCCGGAAGTAGTTTCCGGGTCGAGTGCCGAGGTGGCTTCGTCGGCAAGCAAGAGCGTCGGTTCGGTGGCGAGCGCACGGGCGATGCCGACACGCTGCTTCTGCCCACCCGAGAGCTGCTCGGGGAAGGACTCCGCCTTGTCGCCGAGACCGACGAACTCCAGCAGCTCCTGGGCGCGAGCGCGGCGCTTAGCCTTCGGCATACCGGCCAGTTCCAGCGGATATTCAACGTTGCGAATCGCGTTGCGCGAATGGAAGAGGTTGAAGTGCTGGAAAATCATGCCGATATTGCGGCGCAGACCCCGTAGCTGGCGCTCGGAGATGCCGACGATGTCGGTGTCATCCAGCAAAACCTGCCCGGAGGTTGGCTTTTCCAGGCCGTTAATCATACGGATGAGCGTTGATTTACCAGCGCCGGAATAACCGATGACGCCGAGGATTTCGCCGGGTTCAACGGTTAGGTTGATGTCGGCGAGCGCGGTGACGTCGCCGAATTGCTTGTTCAGCTCGCGGAATTCGAGCTTCGTTCCCTTGTTGGTCACGAGTGAATCAGTGCCCCTTGGTCTGTGTTCCCTGGTGTTGGGCGGTGCTTAGGTGGCAGTGGCGTTAGTTCTGCTCGCGCTGCTGCTCTTCGACGCGATTCAGAATGTCCTGCAGCTCCTCAGCCGAACGGTCAACCGGAACCGAGGTGCCCTTGGAGTCCTCTGCGACTGCGTCCTGGACCTCCTTGGAGTGCCAGATCTTGGAGAGCTCCGCGTACTTCGGGTTGTCAGCATTTTCAGCTTTGGTGACAAAGACGTTGATGTACGGCTCTGCCTCCGTGGAGTTCGGGTCATCCTGGAAGATAGCGGTGTTCGGGTCGATGCCGGCGCGGTCCAGGAAGGAGTTATTGATAATGGCGGGCTTACCCTCGCCGTAGGCGGCCGGAGTCTGAGCGGCATCCACCGGCAGAACCGTGATCTTGGAAGCTTCCTTATCGATGTCAGCAGGGGACGGGGTCAGCAGGTCATCCTGCTTCAGCTTCAGCAGGCCAGCCTGAACCAGCACGTTAATAGCGCGGCCCTGGTTGGACGGGTCGTTCGGGATGACGACCTCGGTGCCCTTCTCCAGCTCATCAACCGACTTGTGGTCCTTCCAGAACAGAGCCAGCGGGACAATTTCGCTCGAGCCAATCGGAGTCAGGTCCGACTTAGCGCCGACGTTGTACTCAGCCAAGAACTTGATGTGCTGGAAGAGATTGACGTCGAGCTGGCCCTCATCGAGTGCGCGGTTCGGGGTCTGGTAGTCGGAGAAGGGCTGAACATCCAGATCGATGCCCTGTTCGGAAGCCTTCTGCTCGAAAACGGTCCAGGCCTTCTTGCCGGCATCCGTGGTGCCGATGCGAATGGCATCATCCGAGCTGCCACAGGCGGTAAGGCCGGTTGCGGCGAACGCGACAGTAAGTACACCGGCGGAAAAACGCTTGAGGTTCATCGAGGGGTCTCCTTATTTAATGGGATTTGTTAGCTGAAGTTTTAAGGCAGAACTAGACCAAGCTGTCTTTAATTCTGGGGTTAAGGCTAGCACTTGCCCAGGTAGTGCTGAAAATTCAACTTCAGCCTAAACAGTCGAGCGTGGCTGAGGTGTGACTTACGGATGCGTCCCGGGGGTGGTGCTTAATATGCATATTAATCGAAAATACGTTTGAATACAGTCCGGAGGATGGGTTAATGTTCGTGGCATGGAAAACATCTCGGGCGGACAATCGGAGCAGTCCGGTCGGCCACTGAGCTGGTCGCGGATTGAGCGTATTCTATCGGGTAAATTTTCAGGAAAACTACAGCCTAATGGCAGCTTCAATGGCTGGCGGGGGCAGCTGTCAGATTCCATCGTTGGGGCTTTTGAAGCTCCGGAAAGCGGTGCTAGTGGCAGCGGTAGTGTGTCATTTACGCCTGCGCACATTAAGGCGGAATTGCACTGTCGTTCGAGCTATTCATTCCTGCATGGCGCATCGGACCCGGAAGAATTGGTGTCCGAGGCTGCGCGTTTGGGGTTAAACGTGTTGGGGCTCGCAGATCGCGATGGTTTCTATGGAATCGCTCGTTTTGCCGAGGCTGCAGCGGAGGCTGGTATCGCCACAATCATCGGCGCGGAGCTGGGGCTTCCGCAGCGGCCCCTCACGGTGCTGGGGCGGGGTCCTGAGGGCTATCGGCGCCTGAGTCACACGCTGTGTGATGCGCATATGTCGGCAGGGGAGAAATCCGTCGTCCGCTATCCCTCGCTGCCAGAATTGGGGGAGGTTGCAGGCGGTTTCTGGCAGGTGCTTGCCGACGTCAGCTGGGTCGGCGACTTGGAAGAGCTCATTGCGGCCTTCGGTGCGGAGAACGTGGCGCTCGAGCACCGCCTGAGCCCCACAGCACAGGCGGCCGATGATGCGGAGGCGATTTCGGCCGCAGCTGTGAAGTATGGCCTGCGGGAGGTGGTTTCCTCTGCTGCGACGGCGGCCTCGCCTGCGGCAAGCCGGTTGGCCGGGGCGAAGCAGTCCCTTGCTGTGCGGGAGGACCTAGACGGGTTCGAGTCACGGCTGGAGCCCGCAGGCGGAGCTTGGTTGCGTTCGTGGGAGGAGCTATCGGCGGCAACACGGTATCTGGGGGCGCAGGTACTGCAGGCAACACAGGACATTGCAGGTGAGTCTGCTTTTACGCTTGATCTCATTGCGCCTGAGTTGCCTCGCTGGGAGGTTCCTGCTGGTCACGATGAGGACTCATGGTTGCGGGAAATTGCTCGTGCGGGGGCGCGGCGGCGGTATGGTCCGGCCGATGGAGCTCGGGACGGCTCCGTGCAAGCGCGGGCGTGGGCGCAGTTAGAGAATGAGCTGACTGTGATTCGAGAGCTGGGTTTTCCAGGCTACTTCCTCATCGTGCACGACATCTGTGAGTTCTGTCGCCGGGCGGGAATTCTGGCACAGGGGCGCGGTTCGGCGGCTAACTCGGTGGTGTGTTTTGCGCTGGGGATCACCAATGTTGACCCCATTAGTGCCGGGCTGTTGTTCGAGAGGTTTTTGTCGCCAGAACGGGATGGGCCGCCGGATATCGATGTAGACATCGAGTCTGGTCGTAGGGAAGAGGTCATCCAATACGTCTATGAAAAGTATGGTCGTGACAATGCCGCGCAGGTGGCCAATGTCATTACCTACCGGCGGCGCGGTGCATTGCGCGATGCGGCGCGGGTGTTGGGGTACTCGCCGGGCGTTATCGATGCGTGGGTCAGAGACCGGGAAGCGTGCCCGCCGGAGCCGGTGCAGCAACTGGCGGAGCAGCTTCGTGGGCAGCCTCGTCATTTAGGCATTCACTCTGGCGGAATGGTGATTTGTGATCGGCCGATTGCGGATGTCGTGCCAGTGGAATGGGCACGCATGGAAGGTCGTTCGGTAGTGCAGTGGGATAAGGATGACTGTGCGGCAGCGGGACTGGTGAAATTCGACCTGCTTGGCCTCGGAATGCTGGAGGCCATCCACCATTGCATTGACTTGGTCTATGAACAGCATGGGCGCCGAGTGAACCTGTGGGAAATAGATGTCGCTGAACCGGAGGTTTACGAGATGTTGGCACGCGCGGACGCGGTGGGCGTGTTTCAGGTGGAATCGCGCGCGCAGCTGGCCACCTTGCCCCGACTGAAGCCGAGGGAGTTCTTTGATCTGGTGGTGGAGGTGGCACTCATTCGCCCAGGCCCCATTCAAGGCGGTAGCGTGCACCCCTACATTCGCCGCCGAAATGGACTCGAACCAGTGACCTATGAGCATCCAGTGCTGGAGAAGTCCCTCGGGAAGACACTGGGCATCCCGCTATTTCAAGAGCAGCTGATGCAAATGGCCGTCGATGCGGCGGGTTTCAGTGGGGCGGAAGCGGACTCGCTGCGTCGCGCTATGGGGTCGAAGCGCTCAGTGGCCAAAATGGAAGCGCTTCATGCCCGTTTTCTGGCTGGGCTGGAGCGCACCAGTGGCATTGATGCGGATATTGGGGAACAACTGTGGAACAAGATAGTGGCCTTTGCCGCCTACGGTTTCCCGGAATCACACGCGCAGTCGTTTGCCTCCTTGGTGTATTTCTCGGCTTGGTTTAAGTACCACTATCCGGCGGAGTTCTGTGTCGCATTGCTCCGTGCCCAGCCCATGGGGTTTTACTCTCCGCAGTCGTTGATTGCCGATGCTCGCCGGCACGGTATCGGCTGCGATGGTCCGGATATCTCGGTTTCAGGCGTGGAAGCCAGCGTCATCGATGGGCGTATTCGGTTGGGGCTCGGCGCCATTGCCGGTGTGGGCAATGACGTGGCGGAACGTATCGTCGCAGCGCGGCCATTTGTCAACGCAGCAGATGTCGCCCGCAGAGCTCGGCTGGGTGTTGGGCACATGGAAGCACTGGCGCGCGCAGGAGCACTTGGGTCGCTGGGGATTGACCGTCGTCAAGCACTGTGGGCGGCGGGCGTGGCGGCGACGGAAAGTGAGGGCATGCTGCCGGGGCTCACGCTTGCCGACGCACCTGCGTTGCCCGGCATGACGGAGTTTGAGCTGGCAGCTGCCGATTTGACGGCAACGGGAGTGACCCCGGGGCAGTACCCGGTGGCCGCGTTGCGGGCAGACCTGCAGGAACGTGGAGTGGTGCCTGCGGCGGAACTGAAAACAGTGCCCGATGGAACACGAGTAGAAGTGGCGGGAGTCGTGACGCATAGGCAACGTCCGGGGACCGCTGGCGGAGTGACATTTTTGGGAATGGAGGACGAAACTGGGCTGGTGAATGTGCTGTGTACGCCGGGGCTGTGGAATCGATTTCGGCCGGTAGCGGTGAATTCGCGGGCGATGGTGGTGCGCGGTATCGCGCAGACAGCCTCTGGTGCGGTGACAATCGTGGCCGATCGTCTGGTGGATATGTCCGAGGCTCTGGGGCAGCCAGTGGTGGCAGGTCGAAGTAGAGATTTTCGCTGACTACTAGAATGGATTGTCATGCGCCAGACCTATGAATCCTCGTTAGCACCGGATGGGAGTGCAATCGCCTTTATTGTCCGCGATAGCGGCTACCCGCGTGCGGTACAGCAGGAGATTACTCCGGAGGGGCTAGGGGCGGAGCGCCCCGTGAAACTGCCGGTGGAAGGCCCGGTTACCAGGGTGCTGCACTCCCCGGATGGAAAGTGGATCGCCTGCGAGGTCTCTCCGTACGGTACGGAGCGACTGCAGACCTGGCTGGTATCCACCGATCCGGAGGTCGACGGTGCCCGCCCCCTGCGTATGGATGCGGATATGCGCGCCACACTGGTGGAATGGGATAACGATCTCCTAGCGATGAACGCGGTCGATGCCCAGGGCATTAACTATGCGCGTTTGGTCAACCCGACGAACTCAAAGTATGAGGTCATTGATAAACGCACTGACAGCCAGCTGGTAGCGGCTGAAGGCGGGTTTGGCCTCGTGCGGGTGGGGCCGCGAGGCCACCGTGAGCTACTGCTGGTCGGGCCGGGGCAGCAGTGGCAGCCGCTGTTGCCGTCCGATCCCGGCTCCACCACAGATGCCGGTGTCTTATTGGCGCATCCGGGGCAGGAGAAGCTGACCGCGTTCGTGCTCTCAGATCATGGCGCGGAACAGCGTCGCATCCTGCGCCTGGGTATTACTCCCGATAGCGGTATCAGCACTACTGAGCCGCGCACAGCGGAATCGACCGCAGCGGAGATTTTGGATATGAAGATCGGCATCGAAGTTGATGTCGAGGAGTTCATTGGCAATCCGGATCAAGACGTCGAAGAATTTGTCATCAGTGAGGATTCCTCCACTGCGGCTGTGCTGTGGAACAGCGGTGGGGTCAGCACGCTTGAGGTGCTTACCCTTGGCCTTCACCCGCAGACTGACGACATGCGGGTGATGGTGCGCCGCAATGTGGAATTGCCGGGCATGGTTGCGCGCGAGCTGTCAATCTCCGGTGACGGTGAGCTGATCTCCCTGACAGTAGAAGGGCCAGGCCTTGCGCCAACGGTGGAGATTCTGCGCAATATCGGTGGTGTCATTGAGCCATTGGATATGGAACGCACCGAACGGATTTTGGCTCTGGAAGAGAAGAATCTGGAGACCATGCCGGCTCCAGAGCTGGTCTACTTTGTCTCCCGCGATGGGTTGGAACTGTCTGGTTGGCTCTACCTTCCGGAGTCGGTGCGCAATAGTTCTAATGACGTTTCCGGAAGCGCACTACCGCCGGCTTTCATCCACATCCACGGCGGACCAGAACTGCAGGCGAAACCCATCCACCACGATGTTCTAGCCAGCATTGTGGAGGCGGGCTTCGTGGTGTTCACTCCTAATGTGCGCGGTTCCTCGGGGTCCGGTAGGTCATTTGAGCACGCGGGCGACCGCTATGGACGCTTTGCCGCTATTGCGGATATCGCAGCGGCGCGTGCCTTCCTCGTTGATGCCGGGCTGGCGGATCCAGAACGCATTGCGCTGGGCGGGCGATCCTACGGTGGCTTCATGTCGCTGTTGGCCTCGGCATGGTACCCGGATCAGTTTGCGGTCATCGTCGATGCCTGCGGAATGACAAGTTTTGAAACCTACTACCAATCCACCGAGCCTTGGTTGGCGCAGGCCGCGTTCCCCCGATACGGCTACCCGTACCAGGATGCTGAGCTCCTGCGCGATATCTCACCGCTGCACCGTGCGGAGGAAATGAAGGCTCCAACCCTATTCATTCACGGCGAGTGGGATACCAACGTGCCTCCGCGAGAGTCTGGTCAGATGCGCAACGCCATGGACGCATACGGCGTGCCCACCGATTTTCTGGTGGTCGAGGGAGAGGGCCATAAGTTCTCGAAGCCGAGGAGCCGAGCGCTAATCGGTGAGACCATCATCGCGTTTTTCACCGAGCACGGTGTGTGCGATGCGGCGCCTGCCACGACAGCGGCAGCAGAAACCAACAACGAGCAGTAAAAGAAGCAGCGGAAAAGAACTGACGGAAGAAATGAATAGCGCCACGACCGAGCCAACGAACGCCGAGCCAACGAACTCCACAGACTGGATTACGAGCCACACCTGCCACGTGCTTTTTGACCGGCCTGTCATCCCGCCGAACACCGGAAACGCTATCCGCATGTGTGCGGGCTCTGGAGCTATGCTGCATCTGGCCAAGCCACTGGGGTTCAACTTCGATGACAAAAATCTGCGTCGCGCCGGGCTGGATTACCATGACCTGGCCGATGTGCGTATTCATGACTCCATCGATCAAGCATTGGAGACCTTTGCCAGCCAAGGGTGCCGCATTTTTGCCTTTACCGCACACGCTGACACGTGGCACACAGATATTGAGTACACGAACACCGATGTTCTGCTCTTTGGCCCGGAGCCAACCGGGTTGGAACAGTCAGTGCTCGATGATCCGCGAATTACGCAATTAATCCGAATTCCCATGTTGCCCGCTCGTCGCAGCATGAATCTTTCCAACGCCGCTGCAGTGGCTGCTTATGAAGTCTGGCGTCAGCAGGGCTTTATGGGCGGTAAATAGGGTCAAAGGCGAGGGCGGTTACAGGGCGTTTCTGGGCATTATTCGCTCCTGTGCCTAAGATAAATGCCATGGCAGCGACAAAGCTTGATGGCAAACTCTACCGAGACGAAATCTTCGAAAACCTGGAAAAGCGCGTTGAGCGTTTGAAGGAAGCCGGCTACACCCCGGGGCTGGCCACCGTGTTGGTTGGTGATGATTCAGGCAGCCACTCTTACGTCAAGATGAAGCATCGCGACTGTGAGCAGATTGGTATCGCCTCTATCCGCCGTGATCTCCCAGCTGACACCACGCAGGAAGAACTCGAGGCAGTAATCACCGAGCTGAATGAAAGCCCGGAGTGCACAGGCTACATTGTTCAGTTGCCACTGCCGAAGCACCTGGATGAAAACCGTATTCTGGGGCTCATCGATCCGGAGAAAGACGCCGATGGCCTCCACCCGGTAAACCTGGGCAAGCTGGTCCTCAACGAGCCAGCACCACTGCCGTGTACCCCAAACGGCTGTATCCACCTGCTGCGACGCTTCGGCGTCGAGCTCAACGGTGCCAAGGTTGTTGTTATCGGCCGCGGTGTCACCGTTGGTCGCCCAATCGGCTTGATGCTCACTCGCCGCAGCGAGAACTCCACCGTGACGCTATGTCACACCGGCACCAAGGACTTGGCCGCTGAAACCCGTCAGGCTGATGTCATTATCGCCGCTGCTGGTGTCGCTCATATGCTTACTGCAGACATGGTCAAGCCTGGAGCTGCTGTACTCGACGTGGGAGTTTCGCGTGTCGACGGCAAGCTGGCCGGTGACGTTGCTGATGACGTCTGGGACATTGCCGGTTACGTATCCCCGAACCCAGGTGGTGTCGGCCCACTGACTCGCGCTTTCCTCGTACGCAATGTCGTCGAGCGCGCTGAAAAGCTCGCTGGCCTGGCCTAGTCAGCCAGGAGGAACAACTCGTGTCGAAAAGGGAAATTGCGCAGCGTGCCCGGCGGGAAGATCTGCCGGATCCAATGCTGAACCCGCACAGCCCGAAGACCCCGCCGCCGGGGGCATCGTGGCCAATGTGGGTGCAGTATACGATTTACGGTGCGCTCTTTTTCGGCATGTCCGCCTTCGTTGTGTTTCTGGGGCTGGAGCGGTGGCGACGCGCCACATTCATGCTGGGAAGCACAATGATGCTGCTCGGTGTGGCTAGGCAGTACCTGCCGGACAGCATTCTAGGTGTGTTCTCTGTGCGATCCCGGGCCTTTGACCTATGGTTTTGCTCCATAATCGGGATGGGAATCGTATTCCTTGCAGTCAGCGTGGATGCGCTGGGAAGCTAGCTGACATTAACTGACATCGCGAGCGAGGAAATTACGCACAATCGAATCCACTCGTTCGAACTCCGTCAAGAATCCGTCGTGCCCCACGGCGGATTCAATCTTTTCTAGCCCCAAGCAGTTGCCCAGATTGCGGGCGAGGTGCTCCTGCTGGTGGAAGGGGTAGAGAATGTCCGTGTCCACACCGGCAACCATGGTCGGCACGGTTGACGAGTGCAGCGCTTCATTGAGGCCACCGCGATCACGGCCAATATTGTGCCGATTCAAGGTATCGGTGAGCACGACATACGAGCCTGCATCGAAACGCTGGGCAAGCTTCTCCGCTTGGTGATCCAGGTAGCTTTCTACCTGGAAACGATCTTCCGTGCGCATCGCGCCCAGCGGATCCTCACCGGGCTGCGCTGCCGCGCCAAAGCGATCATCCATCTCCAGCTCGCCACGGTACGTCAAATGCGCGACCCTGCGTGCGAATCCCAAACCTCGGGCCGGAGTCACACCGCGGTCGTAGTAGTCGCCGCCATGCCAATCGGGATCGGACTCAATGAATTGAATTTGCGCAGACTGAATACCAATCTGCCAAGCAGACGCACGTGCGCCGACACACATCACCAATGCCTTGCCGACGAAATCCGGGTGCATCAGTGACCACTCAAGCGCGCGGGCACCACCCAACGAGCCGCCAATGACAGCTTGGAGGCGGGAAATTCCCAGTTCTTGCAGCGCAAGGTGCTCCACTGTCACCGTGTCGCGCACGGAGATAGCGGGGAAGCGAGAGCCCCAGGGCTTGCCGTCGTCCGGATGTGGACTGGAAGGGCCGGTTGTACCGCGACAGCCACCGATGACGTTGGTGCAGATAATGCAGTACTCATCGGTGTCCAGTGCGCGGGCAGAGCCGATCATCCCGTTCCACCAACCCGCAGTCGGGTGGTACTCATCCGAGGGGCCGGAAGCGTGGGCGTCGCCGGTTAGAGCGTGCTCGAGGAGGATGACATTCGAGCAGTCGTCGTTAAGCCGACCCCAGCGTTCGAACTCGACAGTGACGTCGGGGATGACCGCGCCAGCCTCGGTTGTGACATCGCCGATAAAGACACGCCCCGGCTCGCCCTCGGGTGGGAGGGCGGCCGGGGTAGATGGGGAAAAGCTCATGCGTTATAGACTACTTAGTCCGTTCTGTGTCTGTGTACAAACGGTCTACGCGAGTGCTGCGAAGCCGCCCTCGAGATCGGCGATGATGTCATCGATGTTCTCGATACCGACAGAGAGGCGAACGGTGGCCTGGGAAATGCCGGCGCGGGTCAGACCCTCCTCATCGGACTGGGAGTGAGTGGTGGTGGCCGGGTGGACAACCAGCGAGCGGACGTCGCCGATGTTGGCGACGTTGGAGTGCAGCTTCAGAGCGTCAATAAACTTCCAAGCCTTGGCGGTGTCGGCATCCTTCAGGTCGAAGGAGAGCACGCCGCTGGCGCCGGAAAGGCCCAGCTTGCTCAGCGTCTCGTACCACGGGGAGCTCGGCAGGCCAGCGTAGTTGACCTTGGCGACCAGCGGGTGGTTCTCGAGGAACTCAGCGACAGCCTTGGCGTTCTCATTGTGGCGCTCGATGCGCAGAGCCAGGGTGTCGAGGCCCTGAGCCAGAACCCAGGCGTTGAACGGAGCCGGGGCAGCGCCGGTGTCGCGGAGAATGCCAGCGCGAGCACGCAGTGCGAAGGCCGGGGCGCCCAGGTCGGCGAACTTCAGGCCGTGGTAAGCCTCGTCGGCCTCGGTGAAGTTCGGGAAGATGGAACGGCCGTTGCGGGTCTGAGTCCAGTCGAACTTGCCACCGTCGACGATGACACCGCCAAGGGAGGAGCCGTTACCAGTCAGGAACTTGGTGGTGGAGGAAACCACGACGTCAGCACCGTGCTCGAGCGGGCGCAGCAGGGCCGGGGTCGGAACCGTGTTGTCGACAATCAGCGGAACGTTGTTGCGGTGTGCAACCTCGGCGATGGCAGGGATATCGAGGACATCGATCTGCGGGTTGGCGATGGACTCACCGTAGAAACCGACGGTGTTGTCCTGAACTGCTGCCTGCCAGGACTCCGGGTCATCCGGGTTCTCGACGAAAGTGCAGTCGATGCCAAGGCGCGGCAGGGTGACCTTGAACAGGGTCTCAGTACCGCCGTAAAGGCGTGGCGAAACGACGAAGTGGTCGCCTGCACGAGCCAGGGTGAGGACAGCAGCGGTCTCAGCTGCCTGGCCGGAGGAGAACAGTACGGCAGCGACGCCGCCCTCGAGGCTGGCGATGCGCTGCTCGACGGCATCCACAGTCGGGTTGGTCAGGCGGGAGTAAATCGGGCCTGCATCCGAGAGGTTGAAGCGGTTGGCAGCGTGCTCAGCGGAATCGAAGACGTAGGAGGAGGTGTTGTAAATCGGCAGGTTGCGCGCGGAGGTCTGTGCGTCCGGAGCGAAGCCGGCGTGAATAGCGCGAGTGGACAGGCCCCAGTTGGCGGCGTTGCTGTTGTCGTACTTGGTGGTCATTTCAGATACTTCCTTGCGGTTTTTGAGATTGTTCAAAACGTTGCTTACAAACAATAGTGAACCAAGCTGTCTATTGCAAAGTTTTGGAAAAACCCAAGGTAAGAGGGTGTGTGTATCTGTGTCGAGAGTGCTATAGCCCGCTTAGTACGGATTGGTTTGATTGGCTCTGGGGCGTGGCCAGTTGTGGGGGGTGGGGTGTGTAGGGAGCTGTGGCTAGGTGTGTGTGGAGGCTGCTGTGTATGGGGGGCGTGGGTGGTGCGTGGCGAGTGGTGTTCGACGGGTGGCGGTTTGCCGAAGGAGTTAGTGACTACCTTTATGACAGTTTGAAGGCGGTAGGGTCAGGCGGTCATTGCATCATGGATAACACCAGAGATTACCTCCCGGGGAGTTAACCCGCCGAGCACTACCCGCGGCCGGTTATTCAGCAATGCTTCCGCCTCGGCGACCTCTTGGTCGGTGACATCGGTAAAGTTG
>NZ_JASPJR010000009.1:0-119539 GCF_030232065.1 Corynebacterium sp. MSK032
TGCTTATATCCGCCCGATTTACCCAGCCTAATCAGCAGTAATGCTGAAAGTCAGACACACTTTTTGCTACTTAACCCGGCAATCCCATCAATGTGCGCCAGCAGGGCCGAGTTGTAGTACTCCGGGGTTTCCTGGTTGAGCAGGTGCTTGGCCGGCGAAATGACGACCATGGTCGAGCCCGCGATGCCGTCGTGAAGCGAAGTGACGACGTCGAGAGACGTAGAGGTGTCCTGCTTGCCGGCGATGACCAGCGTCGGAGCGGTGATCTCGGCGAGGCGCTCGCGGGTGTCGAAGCGAGAGAGTGCTCCGCAGGCGCCGATGTAGCCGTCATCGGGGCAATCTGCGATCATGTCGCGGAAGCGGGCGGCGAGCTCAGGGGTAGTGTCGAAGCACTCGTCGGTAAACCAGTTGCGGACGACAGTGTCGGCGAGTGCGACCGTGCCCTTGTCGCGCACGAGCTGGGCCTTTTCCTGCCAGGCCTCGGGTGTGCCGAATTTCGGCGCCGTCGACGACAGTGTCAGACTGACCACGCGATCGGCGTGTTCTAGTGCGATGGTCTGGGCGATAGCGCCGCCGAGAGATAGTCCCACAAAATGTGCACGGTCAACATCCTCCTCATCGAGGACCTCGATGATGTCGGCGGCCAAGTGGCTCATGTCCCACTCACCCTCGGGGATAGGGGAATCGCCATGGCCGCGGACATCTGGCGTGATGACCTGGTACTTTTCGCTCAAAGCGGCTACCTGGGGCTCCCACATCTCCTGTGTGGTGCCCAGCGAGCCAATCAGGACAACCGTACCGTTGTCCTTGTGGTTGATTGCATGTGCGGTGTAGTCGATGGCCACGAGATCCTCCTTGAAGGTGTTGGCTGTGTCAGCTGTGCCAGCTGTGTCTGCTAATTCTCGGCGTTGCGAGCAGCTTCAGCGGCAGCCCGACCAGGGCCGTCGTCCTTCTTGGCCTCTGCCTCAGCGGCTTCCACGCGCTGCTTCGCCATGGACTCACGAGCGGCCTCCAGCCACTCCGGCATCTGCTCGAGCAAATCCTTAATCTCCGCCGTTGTCAGCGGCTTGTCCATGTCGTTCTTCTTCAACGCCGTGATAGTGATGCCCAGCTTGCGGGCAACTTCTGGACGCGGGTGCGGTCCGTTGCGGCGTAGCTCAGCGAGCCATTCCGGCGGATTGGATTGCAGTTCGGCAAACTGCGCGTGCGAAATCTCACCAGTGCGAAATTCCTCGGGTGTGGCCGGGAGGAAAATGCCAAGTTTTTTGGCTGCGGTTAGGGGTTTCATGGGTTCAACGCTAGCACCCATTCGAGTAACCTTGCGGAGTATGTCGACTCCTGAACCCGCCGTCCTGCGCATCGTGTTCGCCACCGGCACCAGTCCCGAGAAGTGGTTTCGCCGCTTTAGGGATCGAATTCCGGCAACACTGCACACCCACGCCGCCGACGATCCGATGTCCGACCTGGTCGGCGGCGCCGCTGACATGGCGCTGGTTCGGTTAGAGTCCGAAAGCTCGCTGCCCGAGTCGCTCCATCGCATCCGGCTTTACGACGAAGCCTGGGGCGTGGCCTTCGAGAAAGAGCACGTGTTCTCCCTCACAGAGTCCGTGCCGGAGGAGCTGTTGGCGGACGAAACTGTGCTGTTGACCTCCGTGGATCCGGATGAGCTGCGACAGATGCTGCCCGTTGCGGCCACTGGTGCAGGTGTCGTGGTGGGACCTCGCACGATTTTGAAGGCGCTGTCGAAGAAGGCGGTGGCCTCATCGAACTTGGTGGCCGAGGAAGGCGCCACGGAACCGCTGTCTCGGACAGCTATTTGGTTGGTGTGGCCGAAAGTAGAGGACGACGAGCTCCGGCAGGAGTTCGTCGGCATTGTCCAGGGGCGCAGGGAGGGCTCGACGCGCACGCAGTTGGGGCGCAAGAAGGCTGATGAAGCTCCAAAGAAGTTGTCGGCCCGAGAAAAGACGCTTGCTAAGCAAGCCCGCCGGCAGCGCGCTGGGGCCGTCGTAAAGCATGCGCGTAGTAGCCGTAGCGGGCGTCGAAGCAGCGGTGGAAGCGGTCGACCGCGCAGGCGAAAGTAATCTTTTTACAATATTTTTGCCGTTTCGTTCGACGTGCGCGGAAAAATTAGCCACACTTGTAGTTATGGCTGAAAAGAAGCGCGATTTCACGATTCGAATGATGCGTGAAGAGGACTATCCACAAATCCAAGAGATCTACGAGATTGGCCTGGATACGGGGCACGCGTCCTGGGAGCACTCCGCTCCCGAGTGGGACGAATTCATCGCACTCAAACGAGTGGATTTGTGTTACGTCGCCGTCGACGCAGAAAACCCGGACAAGATTCTGGCTTGGGCATCGGCAGCGCCGGTATCCAAGCGCCCGATTTTCAATGGCGTCATCGAAGACTCCATCTACGTCCATCCTGACGGGCAGGGCATGGGGCTGGCGGCGACGCTGCTGCAGAAGCTTATCGACGATGCCACGGAGCTCGACTGCTGGTCGATTCACTCGTGGGTCTTCCCGGAGAATGTGGGATCGTTAAAGCTGCATCGAAAGCTCGGCTTCCGTGAAGTGGGGATTTACCACCACATGGCAAAGATGACCTACGGCCCAATGGCGGGGCAGTGGCGCGATGTCATTATTTTGGAAAAGCTCCTGGAAAAGCCAGAGGAGCGCGCACTGAAGCGCGTCCAGGAAGAAGCAGAAGCCGCCGGTGAGCCGAACCGTCCGATTCTGGACAAGCTCGACCGCGCCGACGGCCAGGTGGGGGCATAGCTGCCGGGAGCCGCGGCTCCCGCGAATTAATTATTCGACGGTTTCCTTCAACGGATCCTCGCGAACAAAGAACACAATGATTGCTGCCAGAATAATCACTGGCATTAGTACCAAGAAGATCGGCGTCAAACCATCGTTGTAGCTGGAGATCAGCGCTTCATGGATTGGCGCCGGCATGCTATCCAGCACATGCGGCGTCAGTGAACCAATCGACTTAGAGGAAAAGCCCTCCGGGCCCATCTGCTTTGCGAACTCTGCTGCAGCCTCCGGTGATGCGGCCTTGATCTGTTCGACAGCAGCCGGAACGCGTTCGCCTGCCAGGTCCTTCATGCGGTGGATGAAAATCGAACCCACAATGGAGGAACCGACCGCACCACCAATCTGGCGGAAGAAGTTATTCGCAGCGGTAGCGGTACCGACCATCGCGACCGGGAAGGAGTTCTGCACGATGAGAACTAGAACCTGCATGCCGGTGCCCAGGCCGAAGCCCATGATGAACAGGTACACACCAACCTGCCACAGCGGGGTGGTGGTCTCCAGCGTGGACAGCAAGTAGAGGGAGACAGCCATAATCATCAGGCCGACGAAGGGGTAGAAGCGATACTTACCAGTCCGCGAAATAATCTGGCCAACGCCAATTGAGGTGAGCAGCATGCCGACCATCATCGGCGTCATCATCAAACCTGCAGCGGTCGGTGACATTGAGTGCACCATCTGCAGGTAGGTCGGAATATAGGCCATAGTGCCGAACATCGCGATACCCAGAATGAGACCCGACACAGTCGTGAGCACGAAGTTCCGGTTATTAAACAAGTGCGTCGGAATCAGTGGGTTGGAAACGCGAGTCTCGGTGAGGAAGAACAGCACCCAGGAAACGACAGAGGCAACGATAAGCGAGATGATGACCCCGGAGTTCCAGTCGTACTGTGTACCGCCCCACGTGGTGGTGAGAATTAGCGTCGAGGCAGCGGCAGTCAAGAACATCGTGCCGATGTAGTCGAAGTTTCCTTCACTCTGGCGTCGGGGCAGCTTCAGGAAGGCCGCAGCTGCCGATAGTGCAACCACGCCCATCGGGACGTTGATCCACAGGCCCCAGCGCCAGCCCGGGCCGTCGGTGAACCAGCCTCCCAGCACTGGTCCCAGCACGGAACTCAGACCGAACACAGCACCCATGATGCCCATGTACTTACCGCGCTGGCGTGCGGGAATAACCTCGGCCAGGATGGCCTGTGAGGAAACCATCAATGTACCGCCAGCAAATCCCTGAAAAGCGCGGGCGGCGATGAGCAGGCTCATGGAGTTGGTGATTGCACCCATGACGGAACCGACCATGAACAGCGCGATGCCCATCATGAACAGGCCCTTGCGCCCAATCATGTCACCGAGCTTGCCGACAATCGGCATTGCCACAGTCTGTGCCAACAGGAATGCAGAAATAACCCACGACATGTGGTCAACTCCGCCGAGCTCGCCGACGATGGTCGGCAGGGCAGTGGCGAAAATCATCTGCCCCAGCGAGCTCATCAGCATAGTGAGAATGAGCGCGAAGAAAATGATTCCCAAGTGGGACTTGTTGTCAGAAACCGTGGTGTCGGTTTGATCTTGAGCAGTGGTGTTGCTAGCTGTCACTATTCCTCCTCCAGAAATTTTTAACGACGTCGGCGGCGTCGTGAAGCGGTGTATCTGTTGTGAATTCGTCCCGATGAGCCGATGAGTACAGCACGCATTCGCGGACGAAACCGACCGACAGTGCTACCTCGTGCCCGACGGGCAGCTCGGGGTGCGTGCGCGACTGTGGATTCATCTCGAAATAGCGCTCAAAGGCAGAACGGACGCGGCGCATTGAGTTGCCAAAATTCGAAATGACAACCGTCGATAGCTTTGGCTCATTGCGCAAAATCTCGCGGATACGCTCCTTGAGCAGACGGTGAAACTCTTCGGTTGCCCCCAGCTCTTTATATCGGAGTAGCTGGGATTGCTGCTTTTTCTCGATGAAATCGAGCATGTCCGCGATGGGGTCTTGGTGAATTTGGGCGAGGAATACCTCTTCATCGTCAGCATCGAATGACATGATGCCGTTGCCGAAGATGGCTTGATCCTTGGAGTCGAAGTAATTGAAGAATGTGCGTCGACTGATATTGACCCGCTGACAGATGTCTTCGATGTTGACTTGGTCGTATCCGCGATCCAACACAAGGGCGGTCGCGGCATCGGCCAAAGCGCAGTGTGTTTGAAACCTTTTGAGCTCCCGGAGACCGCACTCGGGGTGTTGGCCCGGATCCAATCTGTGATAGGTATTCTCATCAATTTGCACGAGGTGCAAAGTTACACCTAGTGCAATGTGATGGCAAGTTGATGAGTCAACAGGTGTTTAAGTACCTATGCAGAGAGCATCTTTGGGTTGTTCAGGATGCCGTGGACTCAGGCGCAGGGGTCGGGTTGTTGATAGTCGCAACGCGCCATTCAATTACACAACCTTCGTGTTTTGTGTAGGCACGGTGGAAGGCTACCTCTCCTTCAATAGCTCGTGGCGCAGGGCGTCGTTAAGCGAAGTGAAGCGGAACCTGTGCCCCGCCTTTTGCAGCGCTGCTGCCTCTACTCTCTGATTCGCGAGAGCCAACTCCGCAGCACCGCGTTTGCCCAGCAGTACTGCAGGCCCCAGTGAAGGAATCGGAACCGCCGTCGGGCGGTGCAAGACCTCTCCCAATACCCTCGTGAACTCCGCATTATTCACTCCGAAAGCCAGTGGCACCACCGCATTGACAGGTCCGGCAAGGCCGGAATCTGCCAACGACCGGTGATAGATGTCCAACAGGTCGTCCAAAGCAATCCACGGGAACCACTGCTCGCCCGACCCCAATCTGCCTCCAAGCCCGGTGAACACCACGCCCGCTAGTAGCGGCAAGAGACCGCCGCCACCAGCAAGCACGAGACCAGTGCGGACGTTTACGACCCGCTTGCCTGCATCGCGAGCGGGATCCCATGCATTTTCCCAATCGCGCACAATAGCCGAGAGACTGTCCGCGGCGGCGCTGCCGTCGTAACGCTGCGCTTCCGCGCCAGGGCCAGCGTCCTCGGTGAGCACCTCTGGGCCACGATCCGCACCGTAGAACCCCACCGCCGACGCTCCAACCGCGACCTTCACGCTGTCAGTAGATGCAACGAGCTTTGCCAGAGCTCGCGTTGGTTCGACACGGGAATGGCGAACCTTTCGAAGATGCGCCTCCGTGAAGCGCCCCGCAATCGGTGCGCCGGCCAGATGGATGACCGCGTCGACTCCCTCCAGCAAGTCAGCTGCGGGTGCCGCAGTATCCCAATATCGCTTGTCCACACCCGTCTGTTCACGTGAGCGCACCAGCAAAATCACCTCATGTCCGGCCGTGGTCAGTAGCGCGCGCAGCTGCGTTCCGACGGTCCCCGTAGCTCCACTGATCGCCACTGTCAGCGGCTCCGGCACATGCCCCAAATACTCCGAAAGCCTATCGACGGCCGCAAGGTCGCCAGCAACCTTCGTAGCACGGTAGGCGAACATCGAATCCAACCCGGGTACCGGAACCTTGGTGTCAACGGTGTCCTCTAAAACCGTGCCAGCGCTGCCGTCGTCAAGCGGAGTATCGGAGAGAACGTGGGTGTGCTTCCACCCCGTGATGCGGCGAAAGGGCTCGCTGGTGACTTCGTCAATGAATCTCTGGCCGGGGAGGAAACCGGCCGGGTCGTGACGTGCAATCCATTTGAGGCCAGCCGGCATGGAGAATACGGTCGTGCCGTCGGCGAGGTTGGCGGATTCGGATTTCGGTGACATCGGGAGAAGCCCCGGTGTTAGGCGGGTGACAGCGCCTGGGCGGGAGAACCACTCGGCGACGCAACGGCGAGGAAATGCGATGGTGTGGCGATAGGTGGGAATAGTTAGTCACTCTCTGAAACTTGTCCGACGTTAAGGAAAAATAGTAGACCCCGAAGTCTTTCAGCGAAGTGAGACTACGGGGTCTTATGCGTAAGGTGCTCTCACACCTTCGAGTTCAGAAAGAACTAGTCACGATCAGTGTTGGCCATTGCCAGCACGTCGAGGCGCTTGTCCAGCTCTTCCTCGGTCAGCTTCTCGCCGTCGACGAAGCCCATGTCGATAACAGTCTGACGGATGGTCTTACCTTCCTTCAGAGCAGTCTTAGCGACCTTAGCTGCGTTCTCGTAGCCGATGGCGGAGTTCAGCGGGGTCACAATCGACGGGGAGGACTCAGCCAGAGTCTTCATACGCTCAACGTTCGGCTCGATGCCGTCCACCAGCTTCTCGGCGAAGACGCGTGCGGTGTTCGCCAGCAGCTTAGCGGACTCCAGCACGTTACGTGCCATGACCGGGATGAAGACGTTCAGCTCGAATGCGCCGTTAGCGCCAGCAAACTCAACAGCGGTGTCGTTGCCCAGAACCTGCGCTGCGACCTGGGTGGCAGTCTCGCACAGAACCGGGTTGACCTTACCCGGCATGATGGAGGAACCCGGCTGCAGATCCGGCAGGTGAATCTCAGCAAGGCCGGTCAGCGGGCCGGAGCCCATCCAGCGAATGTCGTTAGCGATCTTGTTCAGGGAGACTGCGACGGTGCGCATAGCGCCGGAGAATTCGACCAGGGCATCGCGGTTAGCCTGAGCCTCGAAGTGGTTCTGAGCCTCGCGCAGCTCCTTGATGCCGGTCAGTTCGACGAGCTCAGCGGTGACCTTGGCACCGAAGTCCGCCGGGGTGTTCAGGCCGGTGCCAACAGCGGTACCACCGATTGGCAGCTCGCCCAGACGCGGCAGGGTGGCCTCGATGCGCTCAATGCCAGCCTCAATCTGGCGGGCGTAACCGGAGAACTCCTGACCCAGGGTCACCGGGACAGCGTCCATCAGGTGAGTGCGGCCGGACTTAACAACGGTCTCCCATTCCTTGGCCTTCTTAGCCAGGGACTCCTGCAGAACCTTCAGTCCCGGGACGAGGTCCTTGACAGCTGCCTCGGTTGCTGCGACGTGAGTGGCAGTCGGGAAGGTGTCGTTGGAAGACTGACCCATGTTGACGTGGTCATTCGGGTGAACCTCAACGCCGTTGGCCTTTGCGATGGACGCAATGACTTCGTTGGTGTTCATGTTGGAAGAAGTGCCCGAACCGGTCTGGAAGACGTCAATCGGGAACTCAGCATCGTGCTTGCCTTCGGCAATTTCCTTGGCAGCGGCGACGATGGCATCTGCCTGCTCAGCAGACAGCAGGCCGCGCTCCTTGTTGACGATGGCGCAAGCTGCCTTCAGCAGACCCATAGCGCGAATCTGTGCAGACTCCAGCGGACGGCCGGAAATCGGGAAGTTCTCAACTGCACGCTGAGTCTGTGCGCGCCACAGGGCGTTAACCGGAACCTTAACCTCGCCCATGGTGTCGTGCTCGATGCGGAACTGCTGCTCTGTCATTCGTTGCCTCTTTCAGTTAGGGGAACTTGAGTGCGCGCAGAACGGCCCCTCATTGCGCATGCAATTTTCATGCGATGCAGAACCGTTAGCGCATTCATCTTCAAGTATGAATCAGTTTGTTAAAAAAGTGGTGCCCTGAGGGCACCACTAAAGGGGTAGTTACTTACAGATCGATGTCAGGCATCTCGCCCTTGCCGTAGTCGATGCTGGCGTACTTGCGCAGCTTCTCCAGGGAGTGGAAAGCCTCGATGCGGCGGATGGTGCCGGACTTGGAGCGCATAACCAGCGAGCGGGTCCACGCGCCGTTACCGCGGTAAGCGACACCGCGCAGCATGTCGCCGTTGGTGACACCAGTGGCAACGAAGTAGCAGTTGTCGGATGCGACCAGGTCATCGGTGGTCAGAACACGAGAAAGATCGTGCCCAGCGTCGAGAGCCTTCTTAATTTCAGCCTCATCGCGCGGGTGCAGTTTGCCCTGGATCTCGCCGCCCATACACTTCATGGCGCATGCGGTGATGACACCTTCTGGGGTGCCGCCGACGCCCATCATGATATCGACCGAGTTCGTGTTCTGAGCTGCGGCAACAGCGCCAGCAACGTCACCATCGCCAATCAGTCGAACCTTGGCGCCAGCTTCGCGGATGTCACGAATCATGTCAGCGTGGCGCGGGCGATCCAGCACGACAACAGTGACATCTTCCGGACGCAGCCCCTTGGCCTTAGCAACGACCTTGATGTTGTGCTCAACTGGAGCCTCGATGTCAATCTTGCCGGCAGCCTCCGGGCCAACAGCAATCTTATCCATGTAGAACACAGCCGACGGGTCGTACATGGAGCCGCGGTCTGCAGCAGCAAGAACAGCGATAGAGTTCGGGCGGCCCTCTGCCATCAGAGTCGTGCCGTCAATCGGGTCAACCGCGATGTCAACGGCCGGACCTTGGCCGTTGCCGACCTTTTCGCCGTTGAACAGCATCGGGGCTTCGTCCTTTTCGCCCTCGCCAATAACAACGACACCGTTCATAGCCACGGTGTTGATGAGCTGACGCATGGCATCGACGGCAGCGCCGTCGCCCTTTTCCTTCTGACCACGACCGACCCACTGACCAGCTGCCAGTGCAGCGGACTCAGTAACTCGGACGAGCTCCATCGCAAGGTTGCGATCTGGTGCTTCAGGATTCGAGGCGTTCATTGACTTCTGGCCCTTCCGTGGTTTTTTAGAACTCTTTTGAGGTTTGAGAATGTGCTGGGAGACGCCACGCCAGGAAACTGGGGTTTAGCGTTGCAACAATTTCTATTGATTGATGTTTGGCGCATCAGTTTTAGCGCCTTTGCATCTGTTACTAGTGTTCCACCTTTTTGGTGTTCGGGGGTGGACGCAGCGCCAAAGTGGGGGGAGTTTCAGGGCTAAACCCCCACATCACGCGGTTATCAAAAGTTTGTTCCGGTGTCAGTTCGCTTGACGACGTCGACAGCGTCCGTCATCAAGTATTGCTAGCTGCAGCTGTGCGGGTGCGAATGATGACTAGGTTCGTTGCGGGGCCTTTGGCATACTTGAGCGCGTGGCGAATGAGAAACCTAGGATTTTGCAGGACAGTCGAGACATGATTCTCACCCTCGTGGTGATGTTTCTTGCGGTGGCTGTCACCATTGGCTTTACCGGCCTGTGCAGTTTTAACCCCGGGAAGCCGGAAAACGGTCCGGTGCACGAAGTCGATGCTGCCCCATTCGTGAACGTGGAGGCTCGGCGCGTGGACTATCCAGTTCGCCTGCCGAAGGTGCCTGAGGGCTGGACTTCAAACTCGACCCGCGCGGGTATGGCGGCGGGGAAGCAGACGACCATTATTGGCTATGTCACCGCTAGCGGAGCATTCATTCAGGTCACGCAAACAGATGCGGAAGCAGGTCAGCTGCCGGATGATGGTAAGAACCGTCTCCGGGACGGTACTACTGACGTGGAAGGTACAACCTGGACTAAGTATGAGCCGGCTGAGGACAACGTGCGTCGCGTATGGGTTGGGGACCTCGGTGACTCCCGCGCAATTATCGAGGGCACTGCCAACGACGAGGAGTTCACACAGTTGGCGGCGGCTATGCAGAAGGCCGAGCCAATCGATCCGGACGCGACAATGCCGGATTCGTCACAGCCGCAGCCGACTGCGTCCGAGATGCCGTCGGCACCAGCAAAGTAGGCCGAGTCGAGCACTCACCTGGAGTGGTAATCCCGACTAGAGCCATAAAATAGCTGAACTCAGCTATCAGCGAAGAGACGAGAAACGATATGAACCGACGATCGTTTCTCGTCTCTTTTTAGTCCTCACCACTCCCATTCTCGGCCGAAGCCGCGGCATCCTGATTCTTGCTGGCCAAGGCGGCTTCAACCTTTGCCCGGGCGCCAGCCAAATGCTCCTCGCAGCGGCGGGCCAGCGCCTCGCCTCGCTCCCACAGCGCCAGGGATTCATCCAGGCTCATCTGCCCGAGTTCTAGGAGCTTGACGGTCTCGACCAGCGCATCTCGCGCCTGCTCGTAGCTCAGGTTCTCAACCGGTACCTGTTCCTCCGAAGAGGGAGCCTGACCCGCGCCGAAAACATTGTCATTCATTAGCGAATACGTCCTTCACATCTAGTAATTAAAGCTTCAAGGTTGGAAAAGTCAGTGCTTATTAATTCGCCGGCTTCGTAGCTAGCGTCGCTGCAGAGATGGAACCGTCACTGACGCGAATTCGCAGTTGGGAACCCATCGGAGCATCTGTAATAGAAGTCACAATCTGTGGTTCTGGCTGAGTAGCCGATTGTGCCTGCACGATGGCATAGCCGCGAGCGAGTGTGGCAGAGGGGCCAAGTGCTGAGACCTTGCCGCGCAATCCCGATACCGCTGCTTCCTCGCGTTCTAGACTGCGGTGAATGAGAAAACGCAGCCGATCCACCTGCGCCGTGACAAACTCTTCACGCACGCGGATGGGAGTGAGCGGATCGCGCAGTACCGGCCGCGACGTCAAATCCCGCAGGGTCGCTACTTCACGGTCAACCCATCGCCGCAGAGATGCTGAGGAGCGCTCACGCAGCTGTGCAATTAGGCGGCGTTCCTCAGCAGCATCGGGCACTGTTTTCTTCGCTGCATCCGTAGGTGTGGCAGCACGTAAATCAGCGACGTAATCCAACAGCGGAGTATCCGGCTCGTGTCCAATCGCAGAAACCACCGGTGTTGTCGCCTTACTCACCGCACGAATCAGCGCCTCATCTGAAAAGGGCAGCAAATCTTCGACGCTGCCACCGCCACGGGCGACGATGATGACATCGACCTCCGGGTCGGCGTCGAGCTGTGCCAGAGCCTCAATAATCTCCGGAACAGCCTTGGCTCCCTGCACAATTGTGTTGATTACCCGGAAATCCGCCTCAGGCCAGCGGGCACCCGCAACCGAAAGCACATCGCGTTCAGCTGCCGAACCGCGACCGGTAATCAACCCGATCTTGTTGGGGAGGTAGGGCAGAGGGCGTTTCAGCCGTGGATCAAAAAGGCCTTCCGCCGCTAGCGCCTGGCGCAGCTGTTCCAGCCGTGCCAATAGTTGCCCCAAACCTACGGGCCTCCACTCCGTAGCCCACAGGGAAAACTGCCCCCGCCCGGCATAAAACGCAGGCTTGCCCAAAACCACTACGCGGTCGCCGTTGCGCAACGGATTATTACGCAGTGCCGCAGTAGAACAAGTCACCGACACCGAAAACTCCGCGGAGGTGTCACGCAGAGTGATGTAGGAGAGCTTCCAACTCGGCTTGGAGTTGACCTGGGCGATTTCCCCCTCGACCCAAATCTGTCCAAGGCGCTCAATATAGTCCTTGACTAACTGGTTCAGGCGCCGAACCTGAACCGGTTTCTCGGCCGACGTTTCCAATTTCGACATACATCAACACTTACACGATGGGGCGGATCGCCCTGCTAATAAACGCAGGTTGCCCACAGGCTAAATTTGCCTGTGGGCAACTGTGACGGTAAAAGTGCAAGCCCGAGTTACTTGCGGTAACGAGACCTGCTATCGCGGCCGGTTATCCGCTCCTGGCGAGGGCGCTGCTGTCGCGGTGGCCACTCCTCGGTGCGGCGGTGGTTGCCCACTTGGCGTGCGGGGCTCTGTTGAGACTTTTCGGACGGAGACTCCGGCGAGGACTGTTCTCCCCACATCCGTGCCGTTCCTGCCGCTTGACGACGGGGAAACTCTGGCGTTGGCCGCTGCGGTGCGTTTGGCCTTTCAATCGGACGACGAGGCTGCTGTCTAGTCGAGTTCGGCGAAGTGGAATCCTGAGTGAACTGCGCCTGCCCCGGATGCGAGCGAGACTGCCAACGGGAGGTTGGCTGCTGAGCCCGCTGTGCGAAATTCGAGCGCTGCTGGGCACGCTCCCCAGAACGGTCAACTGGTCGCTTACGCAGTTGCTCGGCGTTGCGCGATGCCGAGTTGGCGTTCGCTGCAGGTCGGGCACCAGAACGAGAAGTCTCCTGCCGAGAGCGTGCAGCTTGCTGGCGCGCCTGGCGGCGAGCTTCGGCATCTCGGATAATGTCCGCAGCGGGACGTCGTGAAGCAGGACGTTCCTGGGTGCGAGAGGCGACCCGGCGATCAGATTCGGCGAGACGACGGCGAACCTGAGAGCTGGATTCGACAGCGGCTTCGTCACGGTGCTGGCGTTGTTTAGCGACCTTGCGCTGGGTGTTGAGGGATTTCTCCTGGGTGCGGGTGATTTCGAGGTAACGCCACACTGCGATGATGACACAGATAATCATCAAGACCAGCAGCCACGGGAACTGCTGGATGATGGGATATGCCGAGGTCACCAGGCGAGCGCGTTTAGAGGTTGTCGCGGTCGCGCCACCATTTTCAGGATCGGCGAGAGAACCGGTAAACCACGCTGTGAAAAAGGTGACAAGCGCGAACAAAATGGGGATTTGAGCGACGGTAACTACCAGACCGCGAGGAACCACCAACAGTGTTCCGGCCACAGCAGCCACGGCAAAAGCAATGAAGTAGGGCTTGCCAATCGAACCGTTGGGAACAGAAAAGAGCAAACCAATAACGCCAGCTAGAAGCATCAGCAACGGCGGCACAAACATTGGCACGCGTGGAAGCAGGGGTTTGTTTCCACTGCCTTTACGGGTTATTGCTGATCTGTTCGACACGAATGCGTATCCTACCGGTTATTAGTGATAATACGGGCAAGCCCGGTATGTGGGCTCGCCCGTGTCTTAAAATTTCGCCTTACTTCTTTTTCTTAGAGAAAGACCCGGAGACCACTTCAGAGACTTTATGGAAGGCCTTGGTCATCGTTCCCTCTTCCTGCTTGGTCGGACCAGCATCGGGGGAAACCTTACCGGCGGTGCGAGCATCTGCCTTCACGGCGCTCTCTGCAGAGCTGTCGGAGTCGTCACTGCCCAGGCGGAACGAAGCCAGTCGGTCGCGCATCGCACGGCCGGCAGCTTCAATTTGAATACCCGAGATCGATCCGGCGTCCGTGGCGAACTCGATGTCCTTTGCGGTCTTGTCGCCCGTACGCAAATCTGTGAGGTCGCCGAGGTAGCGGAACCAGACCGCGACGACTGCGGTGACTGGCACCGCCAGGAAGGCGCCGATGATGCCGAAGATACCGCCACCGAGCAGAACGACCAGCAGGACGATTGCGGCGTGCAAGTCCATAGCCTTGGCCTGCAGGATTGGGGAGAGGATGTTGCCCTCGATTTGCTGGACAGCAATGATGATGAGCAATACGAGGATTGCTGTAGTCAGGCCGTTGGCGACGAGTGCGACTACCACTGCAATGAAGCCGGCGGTGAACGCACCGACAATAGGAATGAAGCCAGCGAAGAAAGTCACCACGGCCAGAACCATTGCCAGCGGCACATTCAAAATTGCAAGACCGGCACCGATGAAGACCGCGTCGATAAGCGAAACGATAGCCTGCGTGCGGATGTAGCCCGACAGCGTGTTCCAGGAGCGGGTGAGCACCTCGGTGAGGTGCCAGCCGAGACGACGTCCGGTCAGGCGGCGGAGCCATGGCAGGAAGTCCTGGCCGTCCTTGATGAAGAAGAACGTCAGAACCAACATTGCCATCAAGGTTACGGCGGCCGAGGAGACCACCGAGATGCCTTGGAAGACTGTGTTGGCGATATCGCCGGAGCGCTCCTGAAGCCATGTGGACCCCTGGTCCAGAGCATCGAGAATCTGCTCATCCTTGACGTTAAATGGCGGGGCCTGAATGATGTTCTGGACTTCCTGAATGCCGTCGGTGAACTGGCGACGCAATTCTGGGAACTGCGACTGCACAGTCGGGGCGAGGAACGCGACAACGCCGCCAAGCACCGCCACCGCGCCTAGGATGACCGTCAGTGCGGCGAGTGCGCGGGGCCAGCGGTGTTTCATCAGGAACACGGCGGGCGGGGCCAGCACCGTGGAGACAATCAGGGCCAACAAAATCGGCAGAACGCCAGCCCAAATCTTTCCCAGAATCATAGCGCTGACGTACAGCGCCGCTGCTGTGATGAGGAAGCGCAGACACCAACCTGCGAACCACCGGGCGCCCTCGCCGATGACGTCGGCGCGGTCGATGGACTCGGAGTCGTTTTCGCTCATAAGCTCATCGAGGTTTTCAGCATCTTCCGGCAAATCCGGTTGCGTTGCCGCTGACTTATGGGCGTCGGAGGGTATAGACAGAGACTGTTCTATACGCAGAGGCTCCGATCCCATTACGTGATCGATAGCGTCTTTTTCGGACTGCGCAGTCCGCTCTTCGCCTTCATTGGGTTTATTGCTCACATATTCATTATGGGGGTTCGCAGGGGATAGGGGGCAACTTCACGAAGCTAGGGCGAGTTCAAATCTGTCTCCCCAAGCCCGTAAGATGGGCAATGTGAGTCTTACACTTGGAATCGTCGGTCTGCCCAATGTCGGAAAGTCAACCCTGTTTAACGCCTTGACACGCAACGATGTGCTGGCTGCGAATTATCCGTTCGCCACCATCGAGCCGAACGTCGGCGTTGTGGAGCTTCCCGATCCCCGTTTGAATAAGCTCGCCGAAATTTACGGCTCCGAGCGTATTCTTCCGGCTACGGTGTCGTTTGTGGACATCGCCGGCATCGTCAAGGGTGCATCGGAGGGCGAAGGTCTTGGTAACAAGTTCCTCGCCAACATCCGCGAGGCTGACGCTATCTGTCAGGTCGTCCGTGTCTTCAATGATGATGACGTTGTGCATGTCGACGGCAAGGTTGACCCGGCCTCTGACATCGGTGTGATTGAAACCGAGCTTATCCTGGCTGATATCCAGACTATTGAGAAGGCGCTGCCGCGTCTGGAAAAGGAAGCCAAGAAGGATAAGGAAAAGGTCGGTGAGGTTGAAGCCGTCAAGCAGGCTCTCGCTGTGCTGGAAGAGGGACGCACTCTCTTCGCAGCTTCCGATGACGTGAAGCTCTCCGCTCTGCGCGAGCTGCACTTGCTCACCGCAAAGCCGTTCCTCTACGTCTTCAACGCTGATGAGGAAGTGCTTGCCGACGAGAACCGCCGCGCGGATCTGGCCGCTGCTGTGGAACCGGCGGACTGTGTGTTCCTCGACGCCAAGGCTGAGTCGGACCTTCTGGAGCTGGATGAGGAATCCCGCAATGAGCTCCTGGCTGAAATTGGCCAGACCGAGCCGGGTCTGCATTCGCTTGCTCGCGCTGGTTTCCGCACTCTTGGTCTGCAGACTTACCTGACCGCTGGCCCGAAGGAGTCTCGCGCCTGGACCATTCCGAAGGGTGCTACGGCCCCGCAGGCTGCCGGCGTGATTCACACTGATTTCGAGCGTGGCTTCATTAAGGCTGAAATTGTGTCCTTCAATGACTTGGTTGAGGCCGGCTCAATCGCTGAAGCGAAGGCCAAGGGCAAGGTCCGCCAGGAGGGCAAGGACTACATCATGCACGACGGTGACGTGGTGGAGTTCAAATTTAACGTGTAACGCGGAGCGTTAATGACGTTTCGCGTTATTGGGGGGTAGGTTGAAGAGCGCTGTCTCTATCTCCGGTTTTCGTTCGGCCTCGGTCCATTCCGCTACCTCGAGTGTAGAATCTGCAAGCGGTATCGGGCCGTTGAACTATTAGGTTCACCCACAGTTCCCGTGCCTGCACGCATCGAGAAGGACCAGGTGGTGAACTCGAATGACTCGCCTGGTCCAACGTGTGTGCGCTCGGCGCGTGGTTTAACTCTTATAAGACTTGCCGGTCACAGCCTCAGCGTTTCGCTCGTGCAGCCCGCAGGCCGTTCAAGATCACGATGACTTCGGCGACTTCGTGAACCAACACGACGGCGGCCAGGCCCAGCACACCGCTGATCGCCAGTGGCATCAACACGATAATGATAGCCAGAGACAGCACGATGTTTTGGTTGATGATCCTGCTGCCTCGGCGGGCGTGCTGCAGCGCCTGCGGGATCAGCCGGAGGTCGTGGCCAGTGAAGGCGACGTCAGCGGACTCGATCGCGGCGTCAGAGCCGGTTGCTCCCATCGCAATGCCCACCGTTGCGCCCGCCAGTGCCGGCGCGTCGTTGATGCCGTCGCCGATCATCGCCGTCGGCGTCTTGGAGGAGAGTTCGGCTACGATGCTTGCCTTGTCCTCTGGGCGCAGCTCGGCGCGCACGTCGTCGATTCCGGCGATTTCAGCCAGCGCCCGGGCGGTACGAGTGTTGTCGCCGGTGAGCATGCTCACTTCCACATCGTTGGCGCGCAGGGTCTGCACGGCTTCGGGCACCTCGGGCCGCAGCTCGTCGCGGACGCCGATCGCTCCGGCGAGGGTGTCATCGACGGTGACCAGGACGCAGGTCTGGCCTTCGGATTCCATGCGCTCAACGTCTCCCTTCAGTGGCCCGGCGTCGATCCACCGGGGGCTGCCGACCAGCAGGCGTCGGCCTTCGACGGTGCCGCCGATGCCATGTCCGGCTTCCTCGCTGATGTCCAGGGCGGCGGGTGCTTCGGGCTCCGCTGCCGCGATCGCCGCGGCGAGGGGGTGCGTCGATTGCTGCTCAACTGCCGCAGCGAAAGTAAGCACCTGCGCCCGATCGAACCCGTCTGCCGGGACCACGCCGGTAACCTCGGGCTGGTTGCGGGTGAGGGTTCCGGTCTTGTCCACCGCCAGGTGACGGATGCCGCCGAGCCGCTCGAACGCCGCGCCAGACTTGATGACCACGCCGAACTGGCTGGCCGCGCCGATCGCGGCCACGACCGTCAGCGGCACGGAGATTGCCAGCGCGCACGGCGACGCTGCGACCAGAACCACCAACGCACGGGTGATCCACGTCTCGGGGTCGCCCAGCAGCGAGCCGATCACGCCGACTAGCACCGCCAGGATCATCACCCCGGGCACGAGGGGTCGGGCAATCCGGTCGGCGATCCGGGCGCGGTCGCCCTTTTCCGCCTGCGCCTGCTCGACCAGGTCCACGAGTGTGGTCAGCGAGTTGTCCGTTCCAGCTGCGGTCGTCTGGACTTCCAGCACACCGGCGGAGTTGATCGCTCCCGCGGGCACCTCGTCGCCGGGCGCAACCTCCTCCGGAATGGATTCTCCGGTGATCGCTGAGGTGTCAAGGCTGGAGCGCCCAGACCGAATGATGCCGTCCGTGGCGATCCGCTCTCCGGGGCGCACGAGCATCAGCTCGCCAGCCATGAGCTCCTTCGCTGCGACCTCGACCGCCGTGCCGTCGCGCAGCACCGTCGCGGTCTGCGGTACCAACTTCAACAGTGCCCGCAGTCCGCTCTGGGCCCGATCCATCGCCTTATCTTCAAGCGCCTCGGCGATCGAATACAGGAACGCTAGCGCCGCGGCCTCCCCGACGTAACCGAGGATTACCGCGCCGACCGCGCTGATCGTCATCAGCAAACCAATGCCGAGCTTGCGCTTCGTGACAAGGTTCCGGATAGCGCCGGGCGTGAACGTATACGCCCCTAGCAGCAGGCCGATCCAGAACAGTACTGTCGCGGGTGTCTCTAGTCCGGACCAGTCCAGCGCCAGACCTATGCAGAGGGCTACGCCGGAGAAGATCGGCAGTAGCAACTCGGGGTCCTTCCACCATGGCCGATCGAGATCTTCGATCTCCGTGGCTGGTTCGTGTTCGCATCCACATGCTGAACTCATGCGTCCGCTCCTTTTCCGTCGCAGCCGGGCACCGAGCACTCAGGGTCGATGCACGGGGCGTTTTCGTCGACAGCCAACGTCGCGTTCACTAGTGCGTTGAGCGCTGTCGCGAGGTGCGGATCGGCGATTTCGTAGCGTGTCTTGCGGCCCTCCGGCTCGGCAACGACGATGCCGCAGTCACGCAGGCAGGTCAGGTGGTTCGAGACGTTCGAGCGGGTCAGGCCCAGGTCGCGCGAAAGCACGGCTGGGTAGCTCGGGCCGTCGAGTAGGGTGATCAGGATTCTGGAGCGCGTCGGATCCGCCATGGCCCGGCCGAGCCGGTTCATGACGTCGAGGCGTGAAGCAATAGTCAGCATATACTGAACTATACAGCAATTACTGAACTATTCAACACGCACTGAACTGACATTGAAGCGAAGAGCTTGCGAACTGCAGGAATTAGTCGATGAGATAGCCGGTAACTGGGCCTTCGTGATTCGGCTGCCAACCCAACGCGGGGGCGACATGCGTGGCGAAGTTGTCCAAGATCTTCACGTTGACGTCGACGCCATCCCGGTGGGGATGGTGATGAGCAGGGTGTCGGCGGACATGACGGCGGCGTCGGCTTTGAGCTGCTCAATGAGTTTGTCCGGCTCGGCGGCATAGGTGCGGCCGAAGGTGGAGGCGCCGACGTCGGGAAGCATGCCCACCTGATCGGAGCCGGAGGCCTGCATGCCGAACAACTGCATGTCCGCGCCGTCGACGATGGGGAAGATAGAGCGGGACACCGACACGCGCGGCGTCCAATCGTGGCCCGCCTTCTTCCACGCGGCGCGATAGCGGCTGATCTGATCCGCCTGGATTTCGCCCAGAGTCTCGGCGGTGGTCTCGGAGACCAGGGTGGAGGACATCAGGTTGAGCCCGTCCTTGGCGGTTTGCTCGGCAGAAGCGTGGGTGCCGGAGCCGTAGAAAATATGCTTACGCAGCTCGGGCGCCATGGGGAAGACCGGCAGGGCGGAGCCGGGTTGGAATATGTTGGGGTACTGCCGGTCCAGCGGTGCGGCGGTGGCGAATCCGTTGCCGTCCACTGCAGCCATGAACGCCTCGAGGTGGGCTCGCGCCACGTCCGCGCCGTTGGGCGCTTTACCCCAGTAGCCGAAGGCCTCCCAGCCGCGGTCAGCCACCTCGGGGGCGCCGCGCGAGATGCCCAGGGCCACGCGGCCACCGGAAATTTGGTACAGCGACGCGGCCTCTTCGGCGAGGTAGAGCGGGTTTTCATAGCGCATGTCGATGACACCGGTGCCCACCTCGATGTGTTTGGTAGTGGCCGCGACAGCACCCAGCAGCGGCATCGGGGCGGAGGCCTGCGGCGCGAAGTGGTGGACACGAAAGGACGCGTTGTTCACGCCGATTTCGTCCGCAGCCTGGGTGATCTCCAGATGAGTCTTGGCGATCTTTTCTGCAGATGGCCCGCGCTAGCTGCCGAAGGCGTAATGCCCGAAGCTTAAGAAGCCGAACGCTTTCATTGGATAACACTCCTTTTGATGGTGTTAACGAGAGGGGGTAACTTTGCAACGAGATGCCGTGGAGTTCAAGCTCGACGTCTAGGGCCGTGGCAAGTCGGTAGTACGTTTTTCGATTCGACGCTTTGGGGCACACTACCGGGGTTGCCGGTGCTCTTCTTAGATTGCGCGGTTCAGATTTCCTAACCTAAAGCTCGTTTGAGCGTGCTATCCGCTGGTGTGCCTCCGATGCTGCTGCTCATAAGGTGGTGGGCGCTCCATGAATACAAGGCGTAAGTCGCGCCTTAGGTCAGGCCGAGGAGGATGCCGTGGCTCACTGGGTCGTAGTCCGAGTTTCCGCACCCACTGGCCTCTGGTGTACGCGCTAGCCCCGCTCGGGGTAGCGCACGAGGAGATCGTTGCCGATGACTGCGCCGTCGTTGAGCGTTGCCTCGCTCACCTTCGCCCCGGCTGCACCCAGACCCATAATGTGGCCAACCTCGTCACCGTGGGCGATGAGGTGGTCGGCGATGATACGCCGGTGGCAGCGCCACCACACCGCCTCGGCGCACATGATTGCGGTGGGGGTTTCCGCGGCGTTCGCCCGTAGCTGCGAGATTGCGTCGGAGAACTCCTCGCCCAGCGCATGGTCGGCGTAATTGTGGAAGCTGCGGTTACGCCAGTTGCCGTTAACCTCAAACGGCACCGAGTGGGACACGTTGCGCCGCCCGGTGAGGCCCTCGCTTCTGCTGTAAGTGATGCCACATGTAGGAAGGTGTTCGGCAAGGTAGTCGCCGTTGAACCACGGGTACTTCCTGGATCCGGGCAGCTTGCGCACATCCACGATGGATGCCACACCGGCAGCTTTGATCATTTCAGCGAAGTCCTCGAACTCGAGGTTGGAGTGGCCCACGGTGAAAATGCGCATGTCGCCAATGCTACGCGCCAAGCGGTTACACCCACATCGGCTTCACGAATGAGAAGGTGACTTTGCAACGACACGTCGTGGAGTTTAAGTGCAACGTGTAAAGGTTTTTCAAGCATCGCGCGATGGGGACGTGGACCCACGATTGCAGGGTCGACTGCGACGGAGTGACCATTGTCTGGCTCAGCCAAGCTATTGACTCTGCGATGCTGCGGATGTGCCATCAGACTCTTCGTGCTGAATGCGTGAGGCATGCAGTCGGGCGTGGGCGATGGCGTCAGGGGTGTTGTCGAAGACGTGATTCTCGTGTGCAAGCTGGTCGAATACGCCGAGTTCGCGCAACACCGGAAAATGTTCGGGCTTCGTGGCTGCGAGCAGGACTCTGGTACCGCGGCGTTCGAGGCGCCCGATTGTGTCGGCGAGCATCTGGGCGCCGGTGGCATCGATCGTCGTGACGTAGCGCATGCGGAGTACGACAACCTTGACCGACGAGGCATCAGCGAGCTCGAGGAGGAAATCGTGCGCTGCGCCAAAGAAGAGAGGGCCTTCCATACGGAAGGCGGCGATGTGCTCGTCGAGGAGCTCGCGTTCCTTGTCGCGGTGGTCTCCCTCGTCTAGTGGGGCGGCTTCCAACACCGCAGTGCGGGCGGTCTCGCGCAGTGCGAAGAAGCCCGCCATTACAAGGCCGATGAGTACGGCGACGACAAGGTCGAACACGACGGTGGCGGCAGCTGTGATGAGCAGGGTCGCCCCGTCGCCCTTGGTGGCGCGTATCACCGAGCGGAGGTTCCGCGGGTGGATCATCTGAATCGCAGTGGCGATGAGCACGCCGGCGAGCGCGGCGAGAGGAATCTCGCCCACCCACCGGGCCGCGACGAGCACGGCCACGAGCAGGAGCAGCGAATGGAACACCGCTGCCAGGCGTGTGCCTGCGCCTGCACGCACGTTGACGGCAGTTCGGGCAATCGCGGCGGTTGCGGGAATCCCGCCGAACAGGGGCGCGACGACGTTGGCCACGCCCTGCCCGAAGAGTTCGCGGTCGGGATCGTGCCGGTCGCCGACAGTCATTGCGTCGGCAACCGTCGCAGACAGCAACGATTCCAGCGCACCGAGAGCTGCGACGGCGACCGCTGCAAACAGCAAGGAATCCAGGTGCTCCCACGGAATCTCTGGCCAGCGCGGAGCAGGCAATGTCGACGGGATGTAGCCGATTGTCTTCAGGCCGCTGTCTGCCAGCATGTTGATGGCCGTTGCTGCAGCTACCAACACTAGCGCCGCGGGGAAGCCACTACGGACGCGCGCAGCAAGCACGATTCCAGCCGCTACTGCAAGGGTCATCACGGGCGCCTGCCATGCCGGAGTATCTAACCAAGCATTGATTGAGCCCCACGCCAACCCGAGGACTTTCTCGCCCTCCACGTCAACACCAAGTGCTGCAGGCAGCTGTTGTAAGCCGATGATTAACGCAATACCGGCGGTGAAACCTTCGACGACAGGTAGTGGCATGTACTTCATCGCGCGGCCAGCGCCGGTGAACGCCAGTACGAGCAGCATGAGCCCTGCCAGCACGCCGACGACGAGAACCCCATCGGCACCATGGTTGGCCACGATGGGGATTAACACGACGGTCATTGCGCCGGTCGGGCCGCTTACTTGGACGTTACTACCGCCGAAGATCGCGGCCAGGATACCCGCAACGATGGCCGTCGTAATTCCGGCCGCCGCGCCGACACCGGACGCAACGCCGAAGCCGAGCGCGAGAGGGAGTGCGACGAGGGCCACCATGAGGCCTGCCGAGAGGTCGCGCCCAATCGTCGCGCGGGACCAGTCCGAGCGGCGCGGTGCGAAACGCAGGGCACGAGATTGGAAGCCCACCGTAGAGGCGGCGGAGGAGGGGCGGGTCATGCTACTTTCTTGCTCCTTCAGGGCTCAATGACACTCAAAGGATACACAAGGTATCATCCTCCGACGGCCGCATTCCCGGTTCTGGCCGAGGCCTCATGTCGACGGAATAAAACTTCCTGACCTGGCGGGAGTTCGCTGGAGCGTTGTCGCGGTGCTTGGAGTGACGCGTGTGAGCCGGTGTCCGAAGAGCAGACAGCCCGGGAGAATCGGTACCAGTGCCATACAGTGCGCGACACCACTGCTCATAGGACGGGCCCGACGGCGGGCTGGGGGGGGGCGAGGACCGGCTACCGGATTCGGGCTTTCGCGGCGACGAGCAGCAGGGCGGCATGGTCGACTTCGCCGTTTTTGATCTCGCGATTGAGCTTGTGTAGCACCACGGGGCAGCGCAGGCAGCGGATGCCGGATTTGCAGCACTTCTTCTTCGGCGTCATCGCAGCCAGTTTAAAGGGGTCCTTGCCGGCGAGCTTTTTCGCGGCTTTGGCCTCGGCCTTCGAGTATTCGGGCAGGCGTAGCGAGGTCGTTGCCGCAGCCTTCTTCTTGGCTTTGGCGGCGTCCTTCTTCTTGCCCTTGTCGCCTTTCTTGCCCTTGGCCATGCGCGTTCCCTTCGTCGCGAATTTTCCTGAATTAGGTTAGCGTCACCTCATGCGATGTGGGGAGGCGTGGGTGCCTGACGGGTGTAATTGGGTGTTGCTTGACGACGGCTTGCTTGTCGGCCAGTGCCGCAGCGGTAAATGACAGCCAAAGGACGCAAAACCGACCAAAACGACTCAGGTCTGTTTACTGTGACCTGCGGAAATGGCGAGCGGTAGTGAGTTGTTTCGGCGACCAGTACAAACAGTGGAACGCCGCCTTCGATGCAGGTTACTGTGCTGCGCGGAACAAACCGGACAGCAACAAGCCCGCTAGGAGATTGCGAAGCCAGATGCTGGTCCAGGTTTTTCAACGGGCTCGCCAGCCTCGTCGACCATCCAGTCAATTTCCAGCTCCAGCTCGCGCTCGATGCCAGCACGCTTTCGAGAATCGACGACTTCCATCGTGGTATTAAACGATGTCGGCATGGTCATCGTCACCGCGGACTCGCCAGTGCCGAGAGTCATTTCCCCGGCGCGGATGCGAGCTGCCAGCGTCTCCAGTAGATCCGCGAGCTCATCGCGGTTGAAGCTTGCCTTGCTCTTCACCAGCTTTTGATTCTTCGGGGGCGTAATCTTTTTAGGTTTCGGTGCCATGTCTTTACTTACCTTTCCAGCCGTGTCGGTATTTGTGCAGTGCGGAGAATTGGCCGTCACTCCACACTGTCTTTGAAGATGGTCTAGAAAGCTTTCAGGAAGCTTATCCATCTCCATTATCCCAATAAAAGTAGTTATTACCAGGAGAAATAATAAGAGGCTAGAAATGTCTATAGGTAGGTTATAAATTGTGGAAAATCCCTACGCTATGCTCTGGGGTGCAAGGTCCTAAGTGCCTTAGGTGAGGAGCTTTAGTAACGGCGCCCTTGGAAAGTGCTTCAAACGTGTCGACCGACAGCAATAGGGGAGGAGTAAACGTCACATGGTGTCACCCGACAACATCCTGATGTACCTTCTGCCTGAGCAAGAGGCGCAGATTAAAGAGATCTTTGTGCAACTGGCAGAGCGTGGATTCCCGCAGCAGAATCAAAAGCCCCACATCACCGTTACTTTCGCACCGACCATGAGCCCGGAGGTAATCCAACGAGCAGCCGAAATTCTCCCACCGCTGATGCCTGCGGAATTTCGCAGGGTAGGAACGGTGGTGTTCGGGACAAAGAGTAAACAGACTGTCGCATGGTTATTAGAAACAAGCGATGAGCTGGAAGAAGCTGCTCGCGAGATCAGTCGTCTTAACCCTGAAGGTCGCGGCTCCCGCTGGATTCCGCACCTGACTATGGGGCTGCGAATCCCGCGGGATATGGTTCCCGGTTACGTCCGGGCTCTTGATGAACTAACAAGCCCGCACTTCAAAACTCTTAGTGCACCACGCGCTGCGTTCTGGAGTCCCAAAGTGCAGGAATTAACGGAGTTCTAGGGAGACTCCAGTACTTGTGTGCTGCTGTGCCTCAGCGATTACGTCCCCGCTACTTCACAAAAACTGTGGTTTCAGAAAACAGTAGCCTAAGAAGAAAAACTAAGCGGCATCCATAATCTTCTTTGCCTGGGCATCGAAGACCTCCAAGGCGCGCTTCTTTGCCGCTTCCTTGGACTCTGGGGTCGCCTCTGGAATCTGCATGGGATCCGTCGTGTTTTCCATGTTGCCAGCTGATGCATCCGGAGTCGGGGCGGCGGACACCATTACCATTACGCCGTTGACGATGCCGACAATGTCGTAGCTGGTGGCCGTAGTATCCGTGCCACCGGCGTTGATGTTCGCACTGGTCTCGTGTGCAGTGAATTCAGCTGGCTTGACGGAAAGATTTGGCTCCCACTTTTCTCGGTGCAGTTTCATTGTGGTCGTCATGTCCATGTCATTAAACATGTCCTGCATCTCAGGAGAAATCTCCTGACCTTCCATGGAGTCTTTCAGAATGTCGGAAGCATCCATCGTAGCTGTCACGTCGGAGCACTTTTCGAGGCTGTCTTCGTACTTCTGGTACGCATCAGTGTTCTTCAATACTGAGACGCTGACAGCGACGTTCTCTTCCTTAATGTCCGTGTAAGCACCGGCAGCATTCTCCAATTCCTCAGTTGAGTTGGTGAAAGTGGCGCATTCGGCCGGTTCAAATTTCATTGAGTCTTCCGAAAACATCTCCATGGCATCTTTGAACCCGGTGATTTTGTTTCCGGAGAAGTCCACACCTTGAACTTCATTAGTGAGCAGGAGCTGATCTTCGGCTGCAGCTGGAGCTGACCCGTCTGCCTTCGTCATCTTGCTGGTCGACTCTTTGCCTGCCTCGCCACCGGCATTGCTGCTTTCTTCCCCCGAGCCGCATGCGGTGAGCAGGGCGGCGCTTGTACAACCTGCGACGACGGTTGTCGCAATTTTCTTCCACATTCCAGAGCTGCGCTGCTTCATGATTCCTCATTCCATCGAGCTGAATTTCAACAACCTATGCAACCTGCTCAGATGTCCTGAGCCGGAGCCAATATTTTGTGAAAGAAAGAATACAAGAGCTCGCCTCGGCACGCTTCCCAAAAACAAGAATTTCAGTCGCGTCTGCTTTACGACGCTCCGTCGGACCTCACCGCAGACTGTGCAACCTTTGCCACGGGATACGTGGATACCAACGCAACAATCGCACCGAAGATGAAAACGGGCACGAATCCGAATTTCGGTGCTGCGAAAGAAATAACAAAAGGGGCGAAGAAACCAACATAGGTCAGCGAATAGTAAATAGCGGTGGCAGCACCCAACTCGGCTGGCGGTGCGATAATTTGCACTTCGCGGAGGCCGGAGACCATCATCACGCCGTACGCGGCACCGAGAGCCAGGGCAGCGGGGAAAACGCTCCACACATTCTGGGTGAGTGCGACGATGAGGCTGAGCAGCATTCCGACCGTCGTTAAGCCAAGACCGAAAATAGCTGGCGGGATAAAGCTGCTGGAACTGATGCGAGTGACCAGTGGTTGCACCAGAACACCGGTGCCCATCGTAAGGCAGGCGATGAGTCCTGCGAAGGCGATGGGGTAGCGGGATTCGGCGATTGTCGGCAGGACGACGAAGGATGTGCATGCAGCACCGAAGACCCACGGTGCCCAAGCGGCGACTGCCCACAGGAACCTCGGGCTTAGAGTGGCGGAGGAGAAGAACCGTTGCGGAGAGTCGCTGTGCCCTGCCGCCGGTAATCCGCCGGAGGCGTTCCATGTCGGTGGTGCGATAAAAAGCAGCAGTGCGAGATGAACAAGATAGGGGATGACGTCGGGGCGGGGAGCAAACTCCGCGACCAGCCCTGAAGCCAGTGGGCCGAGGGAGAATCCAGCGGAGAGTGCAACGGTTGCGCGCCGGGCAGAAATTTGAGGTGCGACGGGCGCAATTTCTTTGATCCACGAGGCACCGGCGGCCATTACCATGCCCATCGAAATGCCGATGATAAGACGTCCTACCAGAAGTGATGGGAAGTGGAACCAGATGCCGGTGAGTAGGACGGCTGAGCCAACGACAGAGGTTATGAGTGCAGGCCGGATGATGGCGCGACGGCCGAGCCGGTCGGAAAGTGGGCCGCAGATGAGTAGCGCGGGGATGAGTCCTGCGACGTAGATGGCGAAGAGAAAGGTGACCTGGGACTGGTTGAGAGCATCGGTTATTCGATACGCGGGCAAGAGTGGTGCGAAGAGGTTGGCTCCAAACGCAACCGCGAACATGCCCAGGGCTACCCGAATCCAGTCTCGTATCACGGTTGCCTCCTGAGGGCTCTCATCTGTGGGGATAGAACAGTGTGGTAACAACAATAGGCCAGCTAACAAACGCTAGCTGGCCTATTGAGTCACTCGGGTCGTCTACCCAAGTTAGTCGCCCTAGTTATTGGCGGCGCCGAAGAACGCGGTAATCGGCGAGAAGAATCCCTTGGACTTCTTTGACTTCTTAGCTGCCTTTGTCCTGCCAAGAATGCGCTCAGAGATGCGGTCGGTGAGGACACCTACCAGCTTGCCGCTGCGGACGACGGGCAGCTCGCTGAGGGGCCCGTCAATAAGCTGGCGAGCCCTGATTGCAGCTGGATCCTCGGGCTTGACAAAGACCTTCACCGGGGCGCCGACGGTGTTCATGTAGGCATCGCGGTCGGCGTACTCACGGAGTTCCTTCAGCGTAATATCGCTGGTCAGGTAGCCTTCATCGTCGACGAGGAAGACACAGGTATCGTCATCGAGACCAGCAAATTCGGCTGCGTAGGTGCTCAGTGCCTCACCGACCGTGATGTCCTCCGGCAGCGCAATGTAAGAATCCGTCATGTGCATGCTTACGGTGTCAGGCAGGAGGCTGTACGGGCTGATTGAAGACTTCGGCTTGAAGAAGTTGGCGATGGTGTTCTGTGTCTGTGTCATTGTGGATCCTTTTCCAGGTATCCCAGCTCCTTTGCTAGGAGGGAATTTCTGTTGATTGAAAAATTATGGCTCCCCGCCTAAGAGTGTTGGCAATGTAATGCCGTAACTAAAGGTGGCCACTTGAGATGGAACCTTGCTTCGAGAGGCTTTCGAAACTCTCGATGAAGTGCAGGGCAGCGGCCTATGTGGATATAGGAGCCTTACCTAACGAGGTTGTTCGCTACGCAAAGGTTAACACAAGGTTACGTACACAGTAAAGAGGAATGAACGAAAAGCTTCCTAAAGGTGGCGGAAGCTATAAGCCCATGAACTCTCGAATTGCTGGCCATTCGGCATCAGCTTGCGCCCGGCCGAGCTCGTAGTTGTGCAGCAGCTTCGACCGCCTCCGCTCCGCCTTTGTGATGCTCATGTTATTGGCGTAGAAAACATATGCTTGGCCTTTTCGTTCAAGCTCAGCAGCCCAATCGAGAGAAGCGTTGTAGCGCTCGTGTCTAGTGATAAGCAGCTCAGCTACCACCGGGTTACTGCGGAAAATCTGGCGCAGTAGCTGTGGGCGCTTAGGGGCGGTGCGACGGAATCCTTTCGGGCGAGTCAGGACGATGAGGAACTTCTTGAAACCATCTGCTTCGGCGGCATTAATGGGAATGCCACCTGATGATCCCAGTGCACCGTCGACGAACGGAACGCCATCAATATAGGGCATACGCATGACACCCGGAATCGTCGAACTGGCGCGAGTGTACTTCATCAGCGTAGGTAGATCTGGGATATCGTCCGGCCCCCAGTTGATGGTCTCGCCCGTATCCGCTCGGACAGCAGAAATCCGGTAGGGAGTTGGATTGTTCTTAAAAGTCTCGTAATCCAGGGGCATGGCGCCGTCGGGAAGTCCCGCGTCTTCGTAGATGTACTCGGCATCGAAATAGCCCCGCCCGCGCAACATTGGGCGCCAGCCACTGCTGTTCGGCTGTGCGATGAAGTCAGTGAAGCTATTTATAGAGCGCTGGATATCCCGGGAAAGGTAATTGACCACGTGAGAGGCGCCGGCGCTTACGCCACCGACCCAGCCGACATCGATGCTCTCGCGAAGTAGCCGCTCGACGAAAGGTGCCGTGTAACTATTGCGAGTCCCTCCGCCCTCGAAGACTAATGCCACATCGCTGACCTGCATTTACATCCCTCCGGTTGTTCTCGCGCTGCTGCCTTTCGAGCGTTACGATCGTTCAAGACTACCCGAACGTCACCATATTGGATTTCGGTTAGCGTAGTTTACGGCGCATCTTGGAGGATGACTGGCAGCAGCCCCTCTCCCATATCTGGGTTCGGCAGTACGCCCTCCGGGTCGTAGAACAAGATCTCCTTGCCCTCGTGGCTCAGACGTCGCATCGCTTCCAGAATCAACGTGCGTCCCACCGGGTTGACAATGCCAACGCGGCTGACGTCGAAGACAACTTCGCTTTCCGACGGTGTGGAAGTCGCCAACCTGTTGAGAATGATCTCGGCCGCAGTGAAGTTGACGGGGCCCTGAATCTCGATGATCGAGCGGCCATTGCTGACGCGTGTACCGCGCAGCGCACGCGAACCAATCGCATCGGCATCCATGAGATGAAGACCCAAATCTTCGGAGAGCTTCCGGAAGATGGCAATGCTGCGGACGCTGTTGCCGTGGTCGTTCAATCGCGGCGAAAAGGCTGCAAGACCCGCCTGTCCAGGCAGCGCTCCCAGCAAGCCGCCGGCGACACCGCTCTTGGCGGGAATCCCGACCTCGGTAAACCATTCACCGGCCTCGTCATACATGCCGGCAATAGCCATCACGGACAAGACTCTGCGAACAACCGAGCGGCCGAGCACAGTCTGATTGGTGACCGGGTTAACGCCACCGTTGGCCAACACTGCGGTCATCATGGCGACATCGCGAGTGTTGACCAGCACGGAGCACTGTGCGGTGTAGCCGCGGACAGCATCGTGGGGCGTGGTTTCGATGAAACCGTAAGCTGCCAGCATATGTGCGATGGACATGTTTCGATGGGCAGTGTCCATTTCGCATTCATAGGCATCGTAGTCAACGCGGAGCTTACGGCCAGCCAAAGTTGAGAGAAGCTCCACCATGTGCTTGGTGCGAGTCTTCCAGTTGGCACCTGGCTGGCATACGAACTGGTTGATGGTCAGTGCACCGACATTAATCATCGGATTCTTTGGTCGGTGCGTGCCCTGCTCCAGCGACAGCTCGTTGAAAGCCTCACCGGAAGGTTCGGTGCCCACAATGCTGTCGATTTTGTCTGTGCCGTGCTCGGTGATGGCTGCGGCATAAGCGAAGGGCTTGGACATCGACTGAATGGTGAATTCAGTATCGGTGTCGCCCGTGGCGTAGGTGCGACCTGACACGGTGGTCATAGCAAGTGCCAGGCGGTCGGGATTAGCTTGGGCAAGGGTGGGAATATAGTCCGCTACCTCGCCAGACTCATCGGGGCGGACGGATTCGACGATTTCGGACAAGTAATCTTTGATCGGCGTTTTCATCAGATTCTGCTAAGCATCTTTCCTGGGCTGAAAAATCCCGGTTGAGTCAATGGAGTCCCGTTCGAACCTACACCAGGCGAGGTCAGCCACTGATGCTCACCTCTGTGCACTCTCACCGTGCGCGCCGGAAAAATCGGCATATCCTGGGGTGTGTGAAATTCCTCAACGATCAGTCCGCGCCCTACGAGTTGACCTACAGCGATGTCTTCATGGTGCCGTCAAAGTCATCCGTCGGCTCTCGCATGGGTGTCGATTTAGCCACCGATGATGGCACCGGCACAACCATTCCGATTGTCGTCTCCAATATGACGGCCATCTCCGGTCGCCGGATGGCCGAAACCACCGCTCGCCGAGGCGGAATTGCCATCCTGCCGCAGGACGTCCCAGCTGACATTGCTGCTGAGACCATCCGCAAGGTCAAGTCCGCTGGGCTGGTTTTCGACACTCCGATCGTCGTCAAGCCTCACCACACCGCGGGGTATGCGCGCCATCTTCTGCCGAAGCGCGCGCACGGTGCGGCAGTGGTGGTGGAAGACAACAAACCGGTTGGTCTGATTACCGGCCGTGATCTGGCGGGCGTTGACAACTTTGCGCAGGTGGGGACGCTCATGTCCACTTCGCTATTTACGCTTCCGGCCGATATTGAGCCCCGTGACGCTTTTGACCAGCTCACTGCTTCCGGGCGCAAACTCGCTCCAGTGGTGGACGCCGATGGCGCGCTGGTGGGTATTCTCACGCGTAAGGGCGCGCTGCGTGCGACGCTTTACAAGCCCGCTGTCGACGCTGAGGGCAAGCTGCGCGTCGGTGCGGCGCTTGGCATCAACGGTGATGTTGAAGGGCGCGCGAAGACACTGCTCGACGCAGGTGCCGACGTGCTCGTTGTCGATACCGCCCACGGTCATCAGGAATCGATGCTCCGTGCTTTACGACGAGTCCGCGCGCTCAACCCACCTGTGCCAATTGCCGCTGGCAATGTCGTGACCGCCAATGGTGTTCGCGACCTAGCGGAGGCGGGAGCCGACATTATTAAGGTCGGCGTCGGTCCGGGTGCGATGTGCACAACCCGAATGCAGACCGGAGTTGGGCGTCCACAGTTTTCTGCCGTGCTCGAATGCGCTGCAGCTGCCCGTGAATGCGGCGTGCATGTCTGGGCTGATGGTGGAGTGAAGGATCCTCGCGATGTTGCGCTTGCGTTGGCTGCGGGTGCGTCCAACGTGATGATTGGCTCGTGGTTTGCCGGTACTTTCGAGTCCCCAGGGGATGTCCAAAAGGACGTCGACGGGCGCATGTTCAAGGAGTCCTTTGGCATGGCTTCACACCGTGCGGTGGAGAGCCGAAATGCACAGGTAGAGGCCTTTGAGAAGGCCCGGCGCGAGATGTTCGAAGAGGGCATCTCGACTGCGAAAATCTACCTGGAGCCAGGCCGCGAAGGCGTGGAGGACCAGATCGATCGCATTATCTCGGGCGTACGTTCTTCGTTCACATACGCGGGTTCGGCCACCATCGAGCAGTTCGCTGAGCGGGCAGTGGTGGGAATTCAATCCGCTGCGGGCTTTGCGGAAGGAATGCCGAGGGCGACGCGGTAGCCGTCGTCAAGCCTCTCGGGGCTAAGCCGACTAGCGGTGCTGCGGGCCAATTGGTAGGTATGTAAAGACGTTGTTAGGACGTGTTTAGTACCACGTGCAAGATTGGGGAGGGGCTGGCGATTATGGGTCGGCAGGTAAGAGAAAACAGTGCTGTAACGGAGTCTGGATTGGTAGCAGGAAACGGTGCTAGAGCAGGAAGCGGGAACGCATTTTTCGCCCGCGCCCGCGTTACTGATTCCGATTTGTGCCCGTGTGGTGGGGGACTCTACGGGCAGTGCTGTGGCCCGCTGCACCGCGGTGAGCGGGAGGCGGTGACCGCAGCTGAGCTGATGGCAGCGAGGTACAGCGCTTACGCTGCCCACGAGGCGGATTACATCTGGCGGACGTGGCATCCGCGCTACCGCCCGGAAGTTATCAATGTCGATGACGGTGTGGAATGGGAAGGACTCACCATCATCAACGCTGTCGATGGCGGCGAGGATGACCGCGAAGGCATCGTGGAATTTGAAGCGGCTTTTCATGACCATGACGGTGTCGGTACGATGCACGAGCGTTCCCGTTTTGTTCGGCGTGCGCGACGTTGGGTCTACGTCGACGGCGAGGTCACGTACTCCTAAGCATCAGACTTGTTGTGCTTGCCGTGGCCGAATGGCAGCACGGCGACAATCGCCACAATGATTGCACCCCAGATAGTGCCGAAAATCAGTGAGCCGGTGGTGTTGGCCAACCAGCCGAGGAAGCCACCGGTAAACAGCTGCTCAAGGTTGTGGACCAGCTGGTAGGGGAGGTGCCAGCCCAGCTCGTCGAGGCCGACCACCATGATGTGGCCACCGACCCACAGCATGGCAAACGTGCCGATAATACCGATTGTGTTCAAAACGATTGGCATGGCTTTGACCAGCGCCGCACCAAACTTGCTGATACCGGCTGACTTCTTGGACTGCAGGTGCAGGCCAATATCATCAATCTTGACCAAGAAGCCCACCACGCCGTAGACCGCAAGCGTGATGATGAGTGCGACCACAATAAGAATCAGCGCGCGATTGAGCAGTGGCTGATCAGCGACCTCATTGAGAGAAATCACCATGATTTCCGCAGAGAGAATCAAGTCTGTGAAAATTGCAGACTTCACCAGGGAATCTTCATTCTGTGGTGTGCGGTTGGTCGCCGCCTCCATCCGCTCCTGCTCAGTCTGATCGGGAGAGATTCGGTGCTTAATCTTCTCCCAGACCTTTTCCATGCCCTCAAAGCACAGGTAGGAGCCGCCGAGCATCAAAATCGGCGTCAGCGCCCAGGGCAGAAACTGACTTAGCAGCAATGCAATCGGCAGAATAATGACAATTTTATTGACCAAGGAGCCCTTGGCGATACGCCAAATAATCGGCAGCTCGCGTTTCGGCGAGACACCCTCGACGAATTTAGGTGTCACCGCAGCGTCGTCAACCACAACACCGGCGGCTTTAGCGCTAGCTTTGCCGGCCGCAGCCGCAATATCGTCTGTTGTTGCCGCTGCAGCACGTGCAATCGTGGCAACGTCGTCAAGCAGCGCGACAAGTCCGCCTGCCATAAAAACCTCCCGTATTGGAGGACGCGACCAGGAGCCGTCGTCGTACCAAAGAATTACCGGAGCAATTTTAACCGCTTTCCCGGATTGACTCTGTGTTGTCGGTAGGGCGTCGATGTCCTGTCGATAGTTCACGTGCTCCTCTGGATGTGAGCACGTGGCAAGATATAGGCCATGAACGCTTCCTTCTCCGAAATCTACCGACAGGTCAATGCGGACAACTCGGACAACGCTGGCACCGAGGCAGACACCAGCAACGACGCCCACTCCGAGGAACAGCAGCGCCCGGCGCGTCCCCGCATGGCACTGGTAGTCGTCGACGCTCAGAATGGTTTTTCCGCGGGTGGCGCACTTGCCGTCGACGGTGCTGAGGCAGCGTACACCGCTACATATCTGCATGTTGCGGGCACAGCTAACAAGTACTCGGTTCTTGCGACCACCCGTGACAATCACATCGACCCAGGCACGCACTTCTCTGAAACCCCGGATTTCGTCGATACCTGGCCGAAACACTGTGTTGCAGGTACCCCTGGCGCAGAGATTCACCCCGGCATGCAGCGCGCCATCGCGTTTTTTGAGCAGCTCAACCCCGCTGCTGTGCGTATCGATGTCACAAAAGGGGAGTACGCCGCCGCCTACTCCGGTTTCGAGGGAACAACGGAGGCTGGCGTTTCGCTTGCCGACGCTCTCCGCGCCTCTGACATCGAAGAAATCGATGTGGTGGGAGTTGCGACTGACCACTGCGTCCGCGCCACAGTGCTCGATGGCCTCAAGGAGGGCTTTTCCGTTCGTGTTCTGAGCAATCAGGTCGCGGCGGTGGACCCGGAGCGCGGCAAGGCTGCACTAGCGGAATTGGCCGCGGCGGGCGCGACAGTGGTGTAGTGCTGCGACGCTGACCGTCAAACAATCCGCCTAGCCGCTTAGCTAGGCGCCTCGGCAGCCGCCTAGTTAAAAGTCACCATATCCAGGTCGACCTCGCGGAGGTGGCGGTGGTTGGACGCTGTTTCCACATAACGCCCTGCATGGGCGATGAAGCCCTCTGCTTCCTCGGCGGAGAGTTCACGACGCACCTTGGCGGGAACGCCTGCAGCCAGCGACCTGGGGTCGATAATCTGATCTTCCAACACCACGGCACCTGCAGCAATGAGGCTGCCAGCGCCGATACGGGAACGCGAAAGCAGGGTGGACTTCATGCCGATGAGGCAACCATTTTCAACCGTGGTGCCGTGGACCAAGGCCATGTGTCCGACGGTGACATCATCGCCGAGAATTGTGGGCACACCTCGGTCGACATGGACTGTGGAGTTGTCCTGAATATTGGTGCGCTGGCCGATGCGGATCGGTGCGACGTCTCCTCGGAGAACAGAACCGTAGAACACGGAGCTATCCGCACCGATTTCGACATCACCGATAATGACCGCGCCGGGCGCAATCCAGGCGCTGGAATGAATGCGTGGGGTCTTATCTTGGTAGGTGAGAATGAGCGGAGTGTTCATCATACAAACCAATATAACTGTCACCTGAGGTCAGCGTAAGAAAAATTCTCAGCGAAACTCTATTCGTCGAAGGGTGCAATTCTGCTTGGACGCGCCTACAGTGGGCGACATGATTTTTATCGTTGTGAATTACCAAGTTAAGCCGGAATTTGCCGACGAATGGATGGACCACGTCGCTGAGTTCACCGCTGCCACCCGCGCAGAGGCTGGCAACAAGTGGTTTGAATGGTCCCGCAGCGTAGAAGACCCCAACCAGTACATCCTCGTCGAGGCATTCGATGATGACGCTGGTGAAGCCCACGTCAATTCCGAGCACTTCGCCAAGGGCCTGGAGGCGATGAAGCCGCTGCTCGCTGAGACCCCGAAGATTGTCTCGCAGGTACTGCCAGATAAGCAGGACTGGGATCGCATGGGCGAGCTGCAGGTCGACTAATGTCCTCAGACACCATTCGCGATAGCGCAGCCGCTTCCAGCAGTGACACCTATTCTCTGATTGGGCGTGGCCTGCGTATTGGCTCCGCTGTGCTGGCCTCTGCTCTCGTCGTTGGTCTCAGTGCTTGTGGGGATAGCGATGAGGCAGCCCTGGAGGGTAGCCAAAATCAGTCAAGCCAGGAGCAGAGTGCTGTTGCCTCCACTGCCGCCATTCGGGATAACTTGGCTCAGCTGGCGGCAGATACTGCGGCGCTGAAGAAAGCATCGCAGACACTAATTGCAAAGGAATCGGTCTCGGAAGAGACTCGAAAGATTGCGCAGCAGGCGGAGCCAATCTTTGCTGAAGAGGAAGCGCAGCTAGTCAAGACTCTCGGCGTCGATGTTGATCCGTCGGAGACCAAGCTCGACACCGCCACCATGACTCGCCTCGAGAACGAGGAGGGGCCACACGCAGATATGGCTTATCTGACGTTGATGGAAGGCAGCCTGGATAAGATGCTCGGACAGTGGGAAGAGCTGGAAAAGCATGGCGGAAACGACCTGCAAGAGTTGGCACGCTCTTCTCAGCAGCAGCTGGAAGATATTCAGCAGGCGCTGGAAAAACGTATGCAGTACTAGCCGCTGCCCAAAGCTCGTGGGGGGGGAAATTCAAGTAAAAAGTCCTGCAAAGCGTGCCCGGGGAACCGGGGAAGTGAGTAGCGTGTAAATAAAGCCAGTGCGCTGTGATCGTCGTCAAGCGAATGCGCACTCGGATGAAGCACAATGCTGGCTAATAACCCAGAGTAGAAGGTAGGAAAACACGCCAATGGCAAATAGTATCTCGCGAGTAGGTATCGTCGGCGCCGGTCAGATGGGCTCCGGAATTATTGAGGTCTGTGCGAAGGCCGGTAGCGATGTCAAGGTCTGGGAGGCCAAGGAGGAGTTCCTTGAGTCCGGTCGCGCCCGTATTGAAAAGTCGCTGGATAAGGCCGTTTCCCGTGGCAAGCTAGAGCAGTCTGCACGTGATGAGATTCTGGGGCGTATTAGCTTCACCACCAAGCTGGAAGACTTCGCTGACCGTGAGCTGGTCATCGAGGCCATCGTGGAGAACCCAGAAGTAAAGGCCAGCGTATTCTCGCAGCTCGATGAAATTGTTGAGTCAGAAGATGCCATCCTGGCTTCCAACACCTCCTCGCTGCCGATTCAGTCCATTGCTGCAGCTACCAAGCGCCCGGAGCGCGTCATGGGTCTGCACTTCTTCAACCCGGTTCCGGTTCTGCCTCTGGTAGAGCATGTCGTTACTCTGACGACCGGTGATGTTCAGTCGGAGCGTGCGTACGAGTACGCTTCCGAGGCGCTGGGCAAGACCGTCATTCGCGCTAAGGATCGCTCGGGCTTCATTGTTAACGCCCTGCTGGTTCCGTACATCCTCGGCGCTATTCGCATGCTGCAGGACGGCATTGCTACTGCAGAAGACATCGATGCCGGAATGGTCAATGGCTGTGCGCACCCGATGGGTCCGCTGACTCTGGCCGACATGGTTGGTCTGGACACCATCAAGTTCATTGCCGATGCCATGTTCGATGAGTACAAGGAGCCGACTTACGCGGCACCTCCGCTGCTCAAGCGCATGGTTGAGGCGGGTCACTTCGGTCGCAAGTCCGGCCGTGGCTTCTACGACTACTCCAAGTAGTCCACGCTTTTAGCCCCGTTTGGGGCGAGTATTGAATTCTTACCGGTTGACGGGCTTTTGTCCCGCCAACCGGTTTCTTTTATGCATTTATCAGTGAAAACCCGGAGTCTAAGGGGGAAAGTTCCCACGATTGGCCCTAGCATTTTGAAAACTTGTTTCTTTTCAACGCGCCGAAACCTCACAGTGCGCTTAACATAAGTGAAGATTTTGTCAGACCTTGGCTTATAGAGCACTTCACAACTGGTGCCTCCCACGCAGCAATCTGGAAAGGAATGCTTCAGTGTCTTCTTTGAAGCCGCACAAGCGCACTGCAACACGTACTCGCGTCGGCGCTGCTACCGCAGCAATGGCAGTTGTAATGGGGCTTACACCGGCAACGGCCGTGGCAGCTCCGGTCAACCCGTTGGCCGAGCTCGGCAACCGCCTGGACTCTGTTTCTGATCTTCCAGCTAATGTGGCAGCTCCAGAGGGAATCAAGCTCCCCGGCGGTGGCTTCGAGGTCCCGGATTCCATCTCGCTGCCGTCATCTTCCGGTGAAAACACCGACCCGAATGCGCCGAAGCCAACCTCGTACCGCCCGGACCAGATTGCACGTGCGTACCCGTCGGATGCCGCCACCGATAACTGGTTCTACTTCTACGTTGTGCATCCTTTCGTGGAGCTGGAGAAGAACCACCCAGAGGTTATGGACCAGAACCTCGAAACGGTCGTCCGCATTAACAACGCTGCCAAGAATGACCCGCAGGCACAGGAACTCGCTCTTGATGACGACTACCTGGACCCACTGGCCAATATTTCCACTGCTTTCGGTGCAAACCTGGGCCAGCACTTCCGTGATGCCTATGACGAGGATCGCCTGCCGAAGGTAAAGGCCCTGCTGTCCGGCAACCTTGCTCGCGGCGGCGGTCTGGTCAGCTCGACCTTCTTCGAGAAGTACGTCTACGGCTACGATCGCCCGTTTGTGGTGGCGCCGGAGCGCATCGAGCGCTACTACCGCGAAGGTCAGGACGACCCGTACTCGACCACCCCGTCCTACCCGTCGGGCCACACCAACAAGGCTGCATGGACTTCAACCATGCTGGCCATGATGCTGCCGGAGGTTGCACCGCAGATTCAGGCGCGTGCGTCCGAGGCTGGTCATTCTCGCCTTGTCATGGGCGTCCACTACCCGCTGGACGTTATGGGCGGCCGCATGATGGGCAACCAGGCCGCAGCTGATCGTTGGGCAGACCCAGAGTTCCGCCCACTCATCGAAGAAGCCATGGATGAGCTGCGTACGGAGCTCGAGTACCGCTGTGGCGACACCATCGCCAACTGCGTTGCCAAGGACACTCCGTACATGAGCACCGCAGCTGCCGTTCAGCAGTACACCGAACGCATGACCTACGACTTCAAGCAGGTTGGCCCGGCTAACGAGCCAGTTGTTGTTCCGAAGCGGTACGCAGGTTTGCTGGAGACCCGCTTCCCGCAGCTGACTGAGGAACAGCGCAGCTCCGTCCTCGCTCAGACCGCAATCCCATCCGGCTACCCGCTCGATCGCACTGACGGTGAGGGCCAGCACGTTCGCATGAACCTGGCTCGCGCTCTGGCCGCCAACGTTGTTGTCAACGCCGACGGCAGCGTCACTGTCACCAACTAAAACGTCAACTACAAGCGCAGGGCCGCGTCAAGACGGTCCAGGGCCTCACCGAGGATTTCCGGGGAGGTCGCAAAGTTAAGCCGCACATGCCCAGCCCCGCCTTCGCCGAATGCGAAGCCGGGGTTGAGTGCTATTTTGGCGTTTTCAACCAGCCACGCAGCTGGGTCCTCACTGTCAACACCAGGCACGTCACCCAAGTCCAACCACGCCAAAAATGATGCTTGCGGTGGGGTAAAGCGAGCCTGTGGCGCAATAGTGGACAAACGTGTTCGCAGAGTCTCACGGTTGGTGCGCAGGACATCGACAAAATTGTCCAGCCAGGGCACGCCATCGCGGTAGGCGGCGGTGGTCGCGGCGACACCAAGAATAGAAGCGCCTTCGCGAACAATGAAGGGCAGCTCCAGCCAGGTTTTGGCATCTTCGTCGTTAAAGATGATTTGCGCACACTTGAGGCCGGCGGTATTCCAGCCCTTCGAGGTAGCAGTCACCGTGATAGTCACGGCCGCCGCGGTATCCGACACCGACGCGGTTGGAGTGTGAGTGCCATCTAGAACAACTGGGCCGTGAATCTCGTCTGAGATAACGCGCGCACCAAAGCGAGCGGCTAAATCGGTAATCTCACGCAGTTTTTCGGGGGAGTAGGTAAAGCCGAGAGGATTATTCGGGTTACACAAGATTAGGCAACCGGCACCGTCGGCGAAGGCGCGTTCGAGGGCGCCGAGATCCGGGCCGTCGGCAAGCGTGGGAATGCACACTGTCTCGCGTCCCAGCGCGGGACCTACCTGGAAAAACGGCATGTAGGCGGGAGTGGGGACGACAATTGCGGAATCGGGGCGGGTGAAGCGTTCAACCGCGAGTGTGACACCGCGGACGACGTCAGCGACGGCAAAGATATTGTCGGGGTTCGGGCGCCATCCGTAGCGTTGTGCAGAAAAGTCCGCGGTTGCGGTCGTAAGCGCGGTGATGTCCTGCGAGAGGTATCCGAATTGTTCGCGCTGACACGCCTCGTCGATTGCGGCACTGACGGCAGGGCAGGTTGTGGCATCGGATTCGGCGACCCACAGTGGCAGCACGTCCGGTGAATATGCGGTCCATTTGACTGTCCTGCGGGAGCGGAGTTCATCGAGGGAGGGGAAAGTGACAGCGTTATTTACACTCATAGTTTCCGTGTATACAGAAAAAGCGGGAAGTCCGAAGACCTCTGCTTTAACCAGTAGCTACGGCCGCATCAGAAGCAGCCGCGGCAATGGCCAGCGCTAGGCCAGCCCCAGTGCCTCCTGAGCAGCTGGCAGGGCAGCTTCGCGATCAGCCTTGACCAGCCCCAGACGTGTGCGGCGATCGAGAATATCGTCGACGCTGAGAGCTCCCTCGTGCGTCACATGCCAGGCGAACTCGGCGCGGGTGACATCGAGACCCTCCGCTACCGGGTCGAGCGGTCGGTCGAGCGGACAGGATTCGATGACCTCGAAGGATTCGGCACCGTAGCGGTTAAACAGCGGCATCGGGATACGGCCGGCAGCGGCAGCGGTGCGAGCGCGGTCGAGCTCCTCTGGCTCGGAGCCCAGCACAGGGATGGTGCGGGTGGAGCACGGAGCAAGCGAAACACCGAGCTTTTCCGCAACCTTGTCCACGGTTTGCTCCGCCATTAGACGGTACTCGGTGAGCTTGCCCCCAGTAATGGAAATCAGGCCGTTCGGGGCCTCCAATAAGGCGTGCTCGCGGGAGAGATCCGCGGTATGCGCCTCGCCGGTGTCGATGAGAGGACGCAGACCGGCGAAAGCGCCGATGACATCGTCGCGAGTGAGCGGAACCTCGAGGGCCTGGTTGATGACATCGAGCAGAAAAACGATGTCATCCTCCGGTACTTCCGGCTCGTCCGGAATCGGGCCCGGTGCATCCTCGTCGGTCAGGCCAATGTAGACGCGGTTGTGCTCTGCGGGCAGGACAAAACAGAAACGGTTGGTGTGACCAGGAACCGGTACCGTCAGAGAGCCGGTAGGGTTGCCTAGCTTCGCGGCGTCAAGAACCAGGTGCGTGCCGCGAGATGGGCGAATCTTGATGTTCGTCGCTAGGTCTGCGGCCCACACACCAGTGGCATTGACCACAGCGTGAGCCGGCAGCTCGAAGGAATCGCCAGTGAGCTCGTCGATTAGCGTGGCGCTAGTGCCAGAGGCATTCTCGCAGCGCACCCGGGTCAGAATAGTTGCACCGTAGCTGGCGGCAGTTCGAGCGATAGCGGTGACCAAGCGTGCGTCGTCACGCAGCTGACCGTCGTAGTTGACGTAGCCGAATTTCACGTCGCGCTTACGGACGGTCGGCGAAAGCTGGCTGACTCGGCGGGAACTGACAGTCCGGGACAACGGCAGGGTAGTGGCGGAGGTACCAGCGATAATGCGCAGAAAGTCACCGGCCAAAAAGCCTAAACGCGGCAAAACCCGGGTCAACGGTGCAAAGTTATCCATCACCGGTACAACCTGTGGCAGGTTATGCACCAGGTGCGGAGCGGTGACGTCGAGCAGCGCACCACGTTCAATAGCTGAGCGGCGAGCGATACCGACATTGCCACTGGCAAGGTAGCGCAGTCCGCCGTGGGCGAGCTTCGATGACCAACGAGAGGTGCCGAAAGCTAGGTCCTTCGATTCGACGAGAACGGTTTTCAAACCCCTCGACGCTGCATCTAAAGCGATGCCGACACCAGTGATACCGGCACCGATGACCAGCAGATCTGGGATGTCGCCCTTAGCGGTTTCTTCGCGTAGACGATTCAAGTCCGCTTGCCGACGAGCCTTGTTCAAAACCGCAGCTGAGCGATCGCGCTGAGGAGCGTGCGTGGCAGTCATAGTCTTTCTTCCTCGACTTTCCCGAAGACGGTGATAGTGATGAAACTATCTGGCGTAAGTGATGAAGTTGTGGAGTGCGTAGTGAGTGTGAACTATTTCGGGCGTACCCCATTGCAAGGCGCTTAGAAATAGACTAAGTTGTTCATTATCAACGACCGGCACGGATATTGATTCAAGAGATCTTTCTTAGTTGCGAATCATTTCCCGGGATTACAAGGAAGGAGACACCTCGATGGCTATGCACCCAGCGTCCAACCGCTCTGAGTCCATGAACCGAGCTTTCGCTGCTATTGCACCATCGCTGCAAATGTGTTGCTGCTGTCTCCAGTCCGTGCCACCCCAGACAGGTCGTAACTAGAAAAGCACGCTTAGGTATTTAAAACGCCACGCTGTTTGCGGTCGCACGGACGAAATCGCACCGATTGAGCCGACCATCCCACTATCCGGGCATCTTCGCTTGGAATCCCAGGAAGAAGCGACAGCGACAATGACCGCAGCACTTGAATCTTTTACCCTTGACGATTACGTTTCACTGTTTATTTATGACGGCCCAACGTCACCGGCAATCTACGCCAGCGAACTGGTCAGTCTAGCTCGCTAGCGGAGGCTGGCGGCAACAGGGTTAAATCATGTTGCCGTCGTAACGCTCTTCCAAGGAGTGCGGACCGGTAGCCAACTTGCCCGGGTTGAGGATGCCAGCAGGGTCGAGTTCGTCCTTAATTGCACGCATGACCTTGGCGAACAACTCGGTGTTCTCCTCGTAGTACTGCGGGCTGTGATCCTGGCCAATGCCATGGTGGTGCGTGATGGTGCCGCCAAAGTTCATCATGGCCTCCGACGCCGCGGTCTTGATGTCCATCCACTGCTGGAGGATCTCGCCCTCGGTCTCGCGGAAGAAGTACGTGAAGTACAGCGAGCAGCCGGATTCGTACATGTGCGAGATGTGGCAGAAGACGTACACCGGGGTGCCGTGCTTCTCGCCAGCGGCTTCCATTGCGGAGGCGATTTCGCGGCGCAGTGTAGCGGCGTTATCCCAGGTGGTGGCGGTTTCCAGGGTGTCGACGCCGACGCGGCGAGTCATCATGACATCGCGCAGGTACGGCGAGGAGAAGCGGTGGTTAACCCAAGCCATGCCCGGGATGGAGCCCATGCGGACGCACTTCTTGGCCAGCAGGCGAGCGGCCAGGCGCTCACGGGTGACGCGGGCGCCGACCGGATCCGTCTGCGCAAAGCCAAAAATCACCATGCACGGGGTGTCGATGCCACGCAGCTTCAGGTACTTTGTGACCTTCTCGGACATGCTGGCGGAGCCCAGCTGAGTGAGGCCGAACAGCGTCTCCTTCTCGTCGGAGATGCGTGCTAGGTGCGGGATATTGCCGCTCTGCTCCAGTTTGCGCAGCTCCTCGGCGGCTTCCTCAAAGGAGTTGAAGAAGTAGGTGTCGAAGAGCATCTCCTTTTGTGGACGCTGATTCAGGGCAATCGTCACATGCGTGATGATGCCCAGGGTGCCCTCCGAACCCAGGAAAAGCTCACGCGGGTTCGGGCCGGATGCCGACGACGGCATGTCGCGGAATTCCATGGTGCCGGCTGGCGTGACGACGCGCATGCCAATCACGTTGCGGTCGATACGACCGTAACCAGAGGATTCTTGGCCTGCCGAGCGGCAGGAAACCCAACCGCCGACAGTGGAGTACTCGAAGGACTGCGGGAAGTGACCAGCGGTGAAGCCGGCCTTGGACAGCTCCTTTTCCAGGTCGGGGCCGAAAACGCCGGTCTGGGCGGTGACAGTGCCAGCGACTTTGTCGATGTCGATGATCTTGTTAAAGGCGGTCATGGACACTGCGATGGCCTTACCCATGCCTCCGTCAACAGCCTCCACACCGCCGACGACCGAGGTGCCACCACCGAAGGGGACGACTGCAATCTTGCGCTCAGCGCATACCTTGAACAGGTCCTCGATATGCTTTTCAGTTTTCGGTAGCACTACAGCATCTGGGGCGACATCGAGCTTGGCTGCGCGAAGGCGAACCAGGTCGGGGTAGGAGCGTCCGACCGCGTGCTTGACGCGGGTGTCGTGGTCGGTGGCGACGGCATCCGCGCCGACAACAGCGCCCAGGGCTTCGATATCCTCGGCGCTGAGGCGACTATTGGGGATGGTGACGTCGGCGATGTTGCGCGGCGGGTTGTTTGCGTCCAACGACATACCGATTTCGCGTTGCAGTAGCTTCTCGCTGGCCGTGGTGATTGGCTTGTCGTTGCCGTCAACACCCCAGCCCCACCAGCGCATGCGGTACGGAATCGTGAGCTTGTTAGACATCCTGAGCTTCTCCTTGGGCATCGGTGCTGCGAGTCTGAACTGCGGAATTATATGTAACTTGCGCGGAAGCACATCTTTACATCTTTTATTATAGCGGTATTACGTTACGTTTTCTCAAAAAATGTCAATCAATCTTGGTAAGCTTTAGTTAGATGCATTAACGCACTCCCATAAAGGCCAGTATTGACCGGTCAAAAGCCCACGTAAAAGTAGGTATTTCTTCGATGAACGCTAACGACAAGAATCTCAACTACCCGCTGGGAACAACTGAGATTCGTACCCTTGCTCTGGTCACTAACCCCCACGCGGGTCATGGCGCCTCGCAGATTGCGTCCGCCCGGGCGAGCCGGGTGTTCGCGGATCGCGGCATCGATGTCATCGCTCTCCAAGGTGCTAACCCCGACGACGCCCGCAAGCTCATTCGTGAGGTCATCGCCGACGGCCGAATTGATGCCCTGGCAGTCTGTGGTGGCGACGGCATGATTAACCTCGCACTGCAGGAGCAGGCACAGACCGGCATCCCCCTCGGTATTATCCCGGCCGGTACCGGAAACGACCACGGTCGCGAATACAATCTGCCGCGTGGCAATGCTCGCGATGCCGCTCACGTTATCGCCGATGGCTTCTGGACGACCACTGACCTCGGCCGCATCACCAATGAGGCAGGGGAGCAGCGCTGGTTCGGCACTATCATGTGTGCCGGCTTCGACTCGATTGTCTCCGACCGCGTCAATCAGATGACCTGGCCGCATGGCCGCAACCGCTACAACCTGGCTATCGTCCGCGAGTTCTTGGCTTTCCACTCGCTGCCATTCCGCATCACGCTGGATGACGATCGGGTTCTCGAAGATCCAATCACGCTGGCCGCCTTCGGTAACACCCGTTCTTATGGCGGTGGTATGAAGATTTGCCCGTCCGCAGACCACTCCGACGGACTGATGGACATCACTGTCATCGGCAAGGCCGGGCGCATTAAGGCCGCCCTGGCCTTCAAGTCCGTGTTCGACGGCACCGTTGAAAAAATCGGGGAGGTCAGCACCTACCGCGCCAAGAAGGCTTACGTGGAATACATCGGCCCGCCACGCCAGATGAACGCCTACGCTGACGGCGACCTCATGTTCCCGATGCCGGTCACCGTCGAAATTGTTCCGGGCGCTGGCCGCTACATCGTTCCCCGTCCGTAAAAGGGCGCAGGGGTGCCCGTCGTCAAGCGTTTCCTGCATGCTTGACGACGGCGCGTTACCCCTTGATGCCGTACTTCTTCAGGCGCAGACGATCCGCCGCCGAGGCCGAAGCCGTCAGGCGTAGCAACTCGGCGTAGATACCGTCAGTCTGCGCCAATTCTGCGGGTGCGCCCACCTCGTCGACGTGACCGTCACGCAGCGTCACGATGGTGTCCACATCGGAAATTGTGGACAGGCGGTGGGCGATGATAACCGTTGTGCGTCCCTCCATCAGCTTGTCCAAGCCTCGCTGAACTTCGCGTTCGGCCTTGGTGTCCAGCGCCGAAGTGGCTTCGTCCAGGATGAGCAGGGGAGCATCCTTCAAAATAGCGCGCGCGATGGCGATGCGCTGCTTCTGGCCACCCGAGAGCTTCAGACCTCGCTCGCCGATAGTGGTGTCGTAGCCTTCGGCGAAGCTGCGGATGAAGTCGTCGGCGTTGGCCTTCTTCGCGGCGGCAATGATTTCTTCGTCGGTGGCATTGGGTTTGCCGTAGGCGATGTTTTCCCGAATCGTGCCGGAGAACAGTGACGAGTCCTGGAACACGACGGCAGAGCCGGCGCGCAGAGTGGAACCGGAAACTTCGGAGACATCCGACCCCAGAACGCTCAAGCGGCCTGCGGTCGGGGCGTAGAAGCCGAGCAGCAAGTTGACGATGGTGGACTTGCCGCCACCGGACTCGCCGACCAGGGCGATTTTCTGGCCTGAATATGCCTGGAAGCTGACATTGGAGAGCACCGTCTTGTCCTCTTCGTAGGCAAAATCCACTGCGTCGAAGTCGACAATGGGAGCGCCAATTGCCTCCTGTTCGGCTGCGCGTTCCAGGGAGGAACGGTGGGCGCTGTCGACGGACTCTGCGTCTGCGGTGGAACCAACGGACGCGGAGTCGAAGTCGCCGTTATTCGCGGTCGCTGCACTGAGCAGCTCCGGCTGCGTGCGGGTCTCTGGAGTAAGCTCCATGACCTTGAAGTAATCGCGCGAACCGGCGACTGCGCGCTGGGCAGCGTCGACCAGGAAGCTCATCATGGTCACTGGTTGGCGCGCCATGTTAATCAGCTGAATGAGCATGACCATGGTGCCGATGGAGAATTCTCCCGACAGCGTACGCAGGAAAAGCAGCAGGTAAATGCCTGCGAAGATGATGTTCAAAATACCCCCGCGAAGGGCATCCATGCGGTGCCACCACGTTGACTGATCGCGGGTCAGGGAGATGGTGCGGCGGAAGCGGGAACCAAAGAAAGCGATTTCGCGCAGCTCCGCAGTGTAGGAGCGGACAACCTTGACTTGGCCGATGACCTCGGCAAAACGGCCACCGGCGATATCGATTTGTTCGTTCTTTTTCGCTTCAATCTTCTGCCAGCGCTTCGAGGTCAGCGCGGTCAGCAGGGTGTAGACCGGGAAAACGATAATCAATAGCACCGCCAGGGGCCAGTAGTGCCAGGCAGTGATGCCCAGTACCGCGCCGACGGTCAACAGCATCGGGAAGAAGTTGTTGGAAAACGCCTGGAGGAACTGCGTGATATTGCTAATCGAGCGTTCCAGGCGGGCGATAATTGTGCCGGTGACCTGACTGTCGAAATAGCGTTGCGGCAGCGACAGCAGCTTTGCATAGTAGCGGGTCGACAGAATCTCGCGCATGCGCGCAGTCATCACATCGCCCAGGTAACCACCGATGTTATGCACGATGGTTTGCGTCAGATCTGCGATTAGCAGCCCGATGACCAGCCAGATTACCGTGCGAGTGGTATCGGACATCGCCGCCTGGCTCAAGCCTTCATCGCTGGACACCGCGCCGACGATGGCGTCGGTGGCATCGCGGATGAGGAAGGGGCTAATCAACGACGCGGCGGCGGTGGCCAGCGAACAGATGATGACCCCGATATAGAAAGGCCAGAGCACTCGTGTAGTGGACAGGATTCTGCTGAGCAGACGCACGAAAGACCTCTATCTTGCGGGAGGATCACTCCCGCGATGAAATTACTGCGACAAAAGCCCTATCCTAACAGCGAGCGCACAGCACCAAGCGGCAGCGGCAGCCAGTTGGGGCGGTTCTGCGCTTCGTAAAGGCACTCGTAGATGGCCTTATCCAGTACAAAGGCCTCCAGTAGCGCCGGGTCACTGGCATCGCCATAGCCCTCCAAGAACGCATCGATATTGCGGCGAGCCCACTGCTCAACACGCTCGGTAGCTGCCTCGGTGTCTTCACGTCCGGTCAGCAGCGGGTAATGAGCGGCGTAATCGAAGGAGCGAATCATGCCGGCGATATCGCGTAGGCGGTGATCCGGCAGACGGCGCTCCTCCCACGGGCGCGACGGCTCGCCTTCGAAGTCAATCAAGCGCCAAGAGCTCGGCGTGCGCAATACCTGCCCCAAGTGCAGATCACCGTGGATTCGCTGGACGACGGCACCACCTTCCGGAACCGCAGCCTCCGCGCGATCGAAGATAGCCTGCGCTTTATCTTTGACCTCAGCAATTTGTGGCACCACACCAGCGACGAAGTCCAGGCGAGCTCGCAGTGGGGCTACCAGCTCCGCACCGGTCAGACGCTTCTTTACCGCGACAGCGGCAGCGAGGCTGCTGTGTACCGAGGCCACTGCTTCGCCGAGCGCACGCGCTTCGGATGTAAAGTCGGTGCCCAAATCTTCCAGCGGGGTCTGACTGTCGCGGATGGCATCGCGGACTGCGCCAAGAGCCAGCTCCCAGCCATCCACCGAGTTCGGTGCGAATTCCTGCAGCATGGCGGTGGTGTAGGTGTCTTCGCCAATGGTGGTCTCCACCCAGGAGTAGAGCTCAGGGACGAACTTGCAATCCGCCTGGGCCAGTGCGGCCAGCAGCTCCACATCGGCATTAGTACCGGGGTAGAGGCGACGGAAGAACTTGCACATCACGCGGTCGTCGAAAATGACCGAGGTGTTCGACTGCTCGACTCCCATGGGGCGGCCGGATTTCGGTCGGAGCTGCTCAGAGCCCGGCACACGTCGCAGTTCCATGCGGCCGAGCTTGCCTTCGTCGGAAAGCTTCTGGCCGAGTGCTGTGATGGCATCCGAATCAATCAGAGCGTCGTAGCCGACGATGCCCTCCGCGCGAACCAGCAGGGACTGCTCGTGGCCATCGGGGACGTCCTCCGCCCAAGCGATGGGCAGCTGATAGGTCGGTGCGGAATGCGCGGTGTGCACCCTCACCAATGCGATATCGACATCGGGACTGTCGGGATTGTCGCGCAGTACGGGGTCAAGCGCGAGGATCTCGACGTGGTCGATGTCAGAGACCTTGTCAGCGAAAAAGCGCATCTTGACCAGTGTGTCTGCCAGCTCTTCGGCAATGAAATCGGCGGTGGGAATAGTCATTTCAGTTCGTTCGCCTTTCGGGACTTAAAAGATCACTCTTTATTATCGGCGTTTGTGACGGCATCGGCTGCGGCATCGGCGGCGGTGCCTGAGTGCTCGCGTGATGACGTCACCGGCGCGTCCGATATCGCCTGCGCAACCGGGATTGTCGGCGCCGACATGGAGGCGCTCGATTCGAGGTTTGTCTCTGGCGGCAACTGGATTTCGAACCAGTAGAAACCGTGACCAGGAAGCGTGATCTGGTAGGGATCAGTGCCAATTGTGGGGAAGGGAACCGAACCCGTGAGCTCTACCGGGGTGGCGCCGGCGAACTCGGACAGATCCAGCGAGACGGCCGCGGGGTAAGAGGACAGGTTGTTGACGCACAGCAGCACTTCGTCGCCGTATGTGCGCAGATAGGTCAGAACAGAGGCGGTATCGCTATTCAGCTCGCGGAAATCACCGAGGCCAAAAGCCTCATAGCGCTTGCGGACCTGAATCAGTCGACGCACCCAATTCAACAGCGAATTGGAGTAGCTCGCTTGGTTCTCGACATTGACCGCCTGGTAACCGTAGGTCGCATCCTGAATGGTCGGCAGATAGAGCCGACCAGGGTCGGCCTTGGAGAACCCGGCGTTGCGGTCGGGTGACCACTGCATCGGTGTGCGCACGCCATCGCGGTCACCGAGCCAAATGTTGTCGCCCATACCAATTTCGTCCCCGTAGTAGAGCACCGGCGAACCCGGCAGGGAGAGTAGCAGGGCATTGAAAAGCTCGAGCTGTGTGCGGTCATTTTGCAGCAGTGGCGCTAGACGACGGCGAATGCCGATGTTGGCCTTCATCCGCGGATCGTGCGCATACTCGGCGTACATGTAGTCGCGCTCGGCATCGGTGACCATTTCCAGCGTCAGCTCATCGTGGTTGCGCAGGAAAATGCCCCACTGAGCCGAAGACGGAATCTCTGGCGTGGACTCCAGGATCTCCGAGATGGGGAAGCGGGACTGCTTGCGCACCGCCATGAAAATGCGTGGCATGAGTGGGAAGTGGAAAGCCATGTGGCATTCGTCGCCACCGACCTCCGGGTCGCCGAAGTATTCCACCACATCGGAGGGCCACTGGTTGGCCTCCGCCAGCAGGACGCGACCCGGGTATTCCTCATCCATGACCTTGCGGCAGCGCTTCAGAAAAGCGTGGGTCTCGGGCAGATTCTCGCAGTTAGTACCTTCGCGTTCGAAGAGGTAGGGAACAGCGTCGAGGCGGAAGCCATCGATGCCGAGATCGGACCAGAAGCGCAGCACATCGAGCATCGCTTCCTGCACCGCCGGATTGTCATAGTTCAAATCCGGCTGGTGGGAGAAGAAACGGTGCCAGTAGTACTGGCCACGCACCGGGTCATAGGTCCAGTTGGAATCCTCGGTATCGACAAAGATAATGCGTGCGCCCGAGTAAGTGTCCGGGTCATCAGTCCAGACATAAAAGTCGCCGTAGGGGCCATCCGGATCAGTGCGCGACTGCTGAAACCACTCATGGGTATCGGAGGTGTGGTTCATCACCAGGTCAGTAATAACGCGGATACCGCGCGCATGGGCCTCGTCGAGAAGCACCTTAAAATCCTCGACCGTGCCAAACTCGTCGAGCACGGCGCGGAAGTCGCGGATATCGTAACCGCCGTCGCGCAGCGGGGAGTCGTAGAAAGGCGGCAGCCAGAGGCAGTCAACGCCCAGCCATTGCAGATAATCGAGCTTCTCCGTCAGCCCTTTGAGGTCGCCGGAGCCGTTGTTGTCGGAGTCGAAGAAGGCCCGGACGAGCACCTCATAGAACACCGCGCTGCGGTACCACTCGTAATCTTCCTTGGCGATAGTCATGCATCCCAGCGTAATGACTATGCCACTAGCCTGCAGAGAGAGTTTTCCTGCGAGATCCCACAAGACCGCGCGAGACGGCCGTCCTGGGAGACCTCATTAAACAGCATTCTAAACAGCCTTGTGTTCCTGAATCAGCGCGGTGAGCTGGTACGCATCATCCAACTTCAACTCCGTTGCCACCGGAGTGACCGCTCCCGGCACCATGTCGATTCGCACGTTTGCCACTCCCGCCGCTTTCTTCAGCGGAGAAATGGTTAGTGTATGCCCCTGGATGCGCTGCCAAGGGACTATGAACCGCGTATGCCAGAACCGCCCCTTGGTCACTAACAGCCCCCGCCGCGTGGCCTGCACCTTTTGGAATTTCCAGTCAATTGGGCTGAGCCACCACGCCGTGCGTGGAGTCTGCCAGGAGCCCAACAGGTCATCCGCGGAGGACGGTCCCGCAATCTCAGTCATCAGGTAATCGACAATCGCGTCCGTCTCCGGTGCCGGTGCCACTGGCACCAGTGTGTTGTTCGACTGTGTGCTGTCCAGGCCATAGCCCGCCACCGAGACATCCGCACGGGACCATCTCCACGGACGCCACCAGAGCGGTTGCACCACTTTAAACCCATGAATGCGATCAATGGGAATGGTCTGAGCGCGCGTCGACAACAGTCCGGCGGTAATCGCCAGACGCCTGCTTTCCGACGATACCTTCAGCGTGAAATCCCACGACTGATTTAGTACCCCGAAAAGGCCGACAGCGAAACTGCCAATCACAATCAGAGTAGTGATGGTTACTCCGCTGAGGATTTCTACGATGAGGTCGGTAAACAGCGCAGAGACAACGGCGAGGAGGATGAGAGCTATGCCGACGAAAAGACCGGGTCCAATGGCCACGGATGCAATCAGCCGTCCGACATCGACCGGGCCAAAGATGGTCTTCGCTTCGGGCATGCGAGAGGACATGTGAGCGCCGGAGTCGAGGGGCGCGGTGGAGCTGTCACCGTCGTAAAGCGAATGCGCCAGTTCGGTGTCCAGCTTTTCTACCTCACCCAGCACGTCGGCGCGGAACTGTTCGCACTGCGGGGGAGTGAGGTATTTGATTGTGAAGTGTGAATCGGAGCCGCCGGCTGTTTCAATGACAATTTCGGCGAGCCCGAAAATGCGCGCCAACAATGGTTGGTTGATATCCACCGCCTGCACGCGGTCGAGCCGTGCCGCGCGTCGAGAACGCAGTAGCCATCCGGAGCCGTAGCGAACCTCATCGTCGGTGAGCTCGTAGAACGTATACCGCCAGGACAGCCACGAGAAAAATGCAATCAGACCAATAATTATGGCGACCGCACCGGTACCGACAAGGAGACCGAGCCATGCCCAGTCGTAGAGCTGAGTCACGACCGCAACGGCCAACTGCCACTGATTCGCGACTGCGAATGCAGTCACCGCAGCGATTGTGGCAAAGCTTTTGAGCAGCGGAGATAGGGGATGAACTCTATGCCTCATTTAGAGACCCGCCATCCGGTCGTGGGCGCGCTGAGATAGACGAGCGCGCAGGGCGAGCGCTTCTTCACGTGGCAAACCGTGGACGGCTGCATCCGAGCTCGCCGATGCTGTGTTGAGCTTCAGCGTTGCCAGTCCGAATAGTCGAAGGAGAGGTCCTTCATCGATGTCGATGAACTGGATTCGTCCGTAAGGGACGACAGTGACCGAGCGCCACCAGCGTCCGGACGCAACAATGAAGTCGTTGTCCTCTTCGAGGTATCGGTGGGCACGAACTCGTCGACCGATGAGCCAGTAGATATATGCGAAGTAGAGCACGCAGGCGAGGACGCCCAACCACATCCACGGAGTCCACATCACAGCGGCGACGACGGATGCAATCGTGATAACTAGCAGGGGAGCGGCGTGCGCGACTCGCTTCACCTTAGCCAGCGCGGGGTCGACCGGCTGCAGCGCGGAATTCTCGGGGACTAATAAATCAAGCGGCTCCATAGTTGACAGTTAACCACAGAGGGTAAAGCTTGCGTCTGGCCTGGTGCTTCGGTAAGAACGGTGGCTATGGATCGCAGGAAACTCATAGCAGTACTTATCACGCTGATCACCATTTTGGTCTGCGTCGAGATTTATCGGTACATGCAGACTTTGCCAGCTTAAGTCGCTGGGCTCAGTTGTTGAGCACAACAGCACAGCGCTAACCAGCGCAAGCCTCACCCGCCTTATGCCTTATGCGCCAAAGAGCTGGCGCGGAGCCGCCCACGCATCGATGGCAATGTCCTCGACTGCCTGGGCGTCAGCGCCAGCAAAGGTGGTCACCTTGCGGTCATTGTTGTAGCGGGGCATGTGTGAGGTGCCTTCGCGGATGAACTCGACCGCCACTTGGTGGAATGGATGGTTGGGTTCCTTCATACCGAAGAAGCGTGCAATGTCGATGCAGTGCGGAGCACCACTGGTGCGGCCAGCAGGTGCATAGCCCAACCCTTCTCCCGGTTCGAACTGTGCCGCCCACACATCCAGCTCAGCCGCCACGGACCGTTCGGCGACTTTAACAGCGTATGAGCGAATCGCTGAGTCAGAAATGACATTCCCCATCGGACGTTCGGCATAGGCGGTGGCCGGAAATTCGCCGTGGCCGCGATGCCCCTTGGCGTAGCGCCGAGCCATCCACTCCCGCATGGGCAACTTGTCCATCGCCACAACCGGCGGTTCTGAGAAGAACTCTTCGCTGGTGGCAGTCACCATCGTTGGCAGTGTGGGAGCAAAGCTGTCAAAGCGAGGCCCAATTGCCGGATCCGAAGGTGAGGATGCCGACACCAATTTCTGGGCTCGAGCGACCCTGCGTTCGTCGGCACGCGAAAAGACGTCGGTGGACGGCGCACGTCCCACACCGATGCCCGCCAACGTGCGGCGGAGACGCGAGCCCGACAGCAGCGAGAAGGCCGGCGACATGGCGATGGTGCGCTGGATCTGGCCGCGAGTGCGTTCGTCGGCAGCGAGAGTGAGCGCCAGCGCCGCACCCGCCGATTGCCCCGAGATAGTGATGTTGTCGATATCGCCGCCGAAGGCAGGCGCGTTACGACGAGCCCACTGCAGCCCCAGATACAGGTCATCAATGGCCCGGTAGGTCTCTGTTTCACTGTCGCGCCAGAATCCCTCGAGGCCCTTGCGGTATCCGAGCGAAACGGTGACGATGCCTGCCTGTGCGAAGGCCGTCGCGTCCGTCCAGGGCTCGGAGGGATGCCCAAACTCGTAGCTACCACCGTGGATCCACAGCAATACGGGATAGGAAGCGTCCGCGGGCTCAGCCGGTGCGGTGACGGTGAGAACTAATTCGCGCTCGGGTTCACAGCGCCGAGTGCCTGACTGTGGCCCGTCAGCCACCGGTGCCGACGCGGCGAACGGAGCAGCATCTGCGTAATCGATATTGAAAACTTGTATTGCGTCATCGTGAATACGGCCGGTTAGCCTCCCACAGGGAGCGGAAATAGTCGTCTCTGTCATGGCGGAAAACGCCTCCTCGTCACGGTTGGTCCTGCCAGAACGGCGGGGAGCCTGTTTCAGACGGTAGGCGCACTCTGGTTTTTCGAGCACGCTACAGTTGAATTCACTATGACCAATGATGCACGAAATCCACTGTTGACACCGTCAGAATTGTTCTGCGAATTGCCAGATTTTGCGGCAATCGATGACAGCCACGTCCGCGAGGCCTTTAGCGAAGCAATGCGCAGCCATGCACGCGAGATCGACGCCATCGCCACGTCGTCGGAGGCGCCGACCTTTGTTAATACCATCGAGGCAATGGAAAAGGCGGGCCAGGATCTGGACCGCGTCGCTGCTTATTTCTTCAACGTTGCCGGCACGGACGCCACCGATGTCCGCATGGAAATTGAAGCCGAGATCGCCCCGCAGCTCACAGCACACCTGGATCAGATTCGCATGCGCAGTGACCTGTGGCAGCGCATCAATGCCATTGACAGCGTTGACGATGCCGCCACCCCGGAAGAGGCGAAGCTGCTGCTGAAGAAAGTCCGCGAAGACTTCCAGCGCGCCGGTGCGGACCTCAGCGACGAGGACAAAGCCGAGCTCAGCCGCATCAATTCCCGCCTCTCTGAGCTTTCCACGGCTTTCGGCGAAAACCTGCTGAAGGACACCGTTGCGCGCGCCGTGGAAATCTACGACCGCGAGGAGCTCGCCGGGCTTTCCGACGACGCCATTGCGTCCTTCGCCGCCTACGCGAAAAAGGCCGACACCGATGCGCCGTGGCTGATTCCGCTGGACCTACCGTCAACTCCGGCACAGCTGGCTGACCTGGATAATCCGGCTACTCGCGCCAAGCTCTACGAAGCCTCACTGGGGCGTGCGGGTGCTGCCTCCGGCAAGTTCGACAACTCCGACATTGTGCTGGAAATGGCGCGCCTGCGTGCCCGCCGTGCCAAGCTGCTCGGCTACGACACGCATGCGGATTACGTCATTGCCAAGGAGACGGCAACCACCGCAGAGGCTGCTCGGAAGCTCATTGCAGACCTGGCGCCAGCTGCCATTGCCAATGCTGAAGGCGAGTACAAGCGGGTCGCTGATCTGGCTGGCGGTGAGACGGTCACGGGCGCTGACTGGCCGTATTGGGAGCGCCGTCGTAAAGCGGAAGAATTCGCAGTCGACACGGAGGAACTCAAGAACTACTTCGAGCTGCACCGTGTCATCGAAGACGGCGTGTTCTACGCTGCCCGCAAGCTCTACGGCATCGAGGTAGTCAAGCGCGAGGACCTGCAGGGATACGCGCCGGGCACGACCGTGTGGGAGGTACGCCAGGGCGGAGGCGAGACCATCGGCCTGATTATTACGGACTACTTCTCGCGCCCGACTAAGCGCGGTGGTGCATGGATGAGCTCGTTTAGGGACCAGTCCCGTCTGCTGGGGCGCCTGCCAGTCGTGGTCAACGTGATGAACATCGCCGAAACCGAGCCGGGAACCCCGGTGCTACTGACGCTCGACGAGGTCACCACTGCTTTCCACGAGTTCGGGCACGCCCTCCACGGTCTGCTTTCCGACGTCACGTACCCGACCTTCTCGGGCACTAACGTCCCGCGCGACTTCGTGGAATTCCCCTCCCAGATTAACGAGAACTGGGCACTTGAGCCATCCATTCTGGCCAATTACGCCGTCCACGTTCGTACCGGTGAGCCGATCCCGGCCGAGCTAGTCGAGTCTGTGAAGAAGGCCCGCACCGCTGGTGAGGGATTCGCCACGGTTGAGTACCTCGCCGCGTGCGCCATCGATCTGGCCTGGCACAGCCTCACCGAGGAGGAAGCAGCTCAGGTCACTGATGTTGATGCCTTCGAAGCGGAAGCACTCGCTGAACTCGGCCTCGACGTTCCCCACCTGGCTCCGCGTTACCGCTCCCGCTACTTCAACCACATCTTCGCCGGCGGTTACTCGGCGGGCTATTACTCCTACCTGTGGGCAGAGGTGCTCGACGCGGACGGTTTCGGTTGGTTCACCGACAACGGCGGTGCCACAATCAGCGGCGGCAGCCACTTCCGCGAGGAGATTCTCTCCCGTGGTGGCGCCATCGACTTCATGGCCGCCTACCGTGCCTTCCGAGGTCGCGATAAGGACATCCAGCCGCTCCTCGAACGCCGCGGGCTGTCGGGCACTGATGCCTAGCTTCACGCTTTACGACGAGCCCCGCGACCGCCGCCCACTGGTTATTCCGGTCACCGGCAGGGTAGGTTGACACTCATGGCAGAAGCATTCGACAGAGTAGGGCAGTGGCTTATCCAATTGCCACTGCTTGCGCAGGTCAGCGTGCTATGCGTGGTTCTCCTGGTAGTCGGAGGGTTTCTTGCTTTCGTTCTCGTTGGCGCAATCGATGTTGTCAGCGGACGTCTGTGGCAGAGGTCGGTGCATCGGCGGGAGCGTTCGCAGGAGCGTCGAGGAGCGGGCAGCGAGAGCTAGCCGAAGAGGTAGTGGCCTTGCGGATAGCTCACCGAGAGACCCGATGAATTGAGCTGGGAGAAGCCCCCTTTAAGTGTTGGGTCGCTATCGCTGCCCTAAGGTATGTCTTAAAGTATTAGGAAATTTGCCCAACAGGCTAGAGTTGGGTAGTTCGCAAATATTTCGCAGTAGGGAGCTGAGTTAGCATGCATCGGTCGAGGCACTCGAAGGTCCTACTTGCCCTAATCGTTTTGCTTCTTCTCATCCTCATCGCTGGTGCAGTCACCGATTTCCAGTTTTAGCCTCGGTTTTAGTGCCGGGCATATAACCTGAAAGATCGGTGAACAGCAAAAATGAGGGATTAGTCGCTCACGAACCAATTAACGCTTGAATCCGGGGAAGCGAGGCAGGTCCTCGACAAGCACGGCCTTGCCCTCGGCATCGGTTAGCGGAATGCACCAGTTCGGGTACTGGTCGTGGCTCGTGCCCGGCTGGTTCTGAGTACGACGATCGCCGACCATGTCCACCAAGGCCTCACACTTCAGCGCGGATGGCGTCTGGTCGAGGAAGCGGTGCAGCCCCGTGACCAGTGCGTCAATTGGTGGCAGATTATCGCGGGTAAGGGAATGAACATCCATGTCCGCCGCAGCCGTGTCACCAAAGCAGCCGGCTTCCTTGGCCGCACCCAAAACCTTTCGAATCCACTCGAAGTCCCGGCGGTCTTCCTCCGCGACGTCGGAAAGCAATAGTCTCAGGCGTTCCCGTAGCTTGATGTGCTCGCCTGCGAGGTAGCCTGCCGTCGGCGGCAGATCGTGCGTGGTGACGGAGGACAGGCACAGGCTGCGGTAAGCGCTTGGTGGTTTCGGCTGGTCGCCCTCGGATTCAAACCACACGATCGAGGTGCCCATGATGCCCCGCGAGGCCAGGTAGTCCTGCACCCACGGCTCGAAAGTGCCCAGGTCTTCGCCTACGACGACGGCCCCAGCGAGCTCGGCCTCAAGTGCGAGAATGCCGACCATTGCCTCGTGGTCGAAGTACAGGTAGGTGCCATTGACGGGGGACTCCATCCGCGGCATGACCCAGAGGCGGAACATACCCAGCACGTGGTCAACACGAATGCCACCTGCGTGGCGAAGGATTGTGCGCAGCATGTCGCGCCAGGGGCGGTAGCCGGCCTCGGCTAGCTTGTGCGGGTTCCACGGCGGCTGCGACCAGTCTTGGCCGCGCTGGTTAAAACCGTCTGGCGGTGCGCCAACAGAGATAGCAGGAGCGAGCCAATCCGCAAGGTTCTCGGCATCCGCGCCGCCAGGGTGCACGCCGACGGCAAGGTCGGCCATGATGCCGATGCGCATACCCGCATCCAGGGCTGCCTCTTGTGCCTGGCCGAGCTGCTGATCGAGAATCCACTGCACCCAGAGGTGGAACTGGAAGATTTCCTCCCGCAGAGATTCGACACTGGCGTGGTTACCCAACGGTGGAACCAACTCGATATCGTTCTCGGTTACGGCACCAGAATCGGAAGTGGCAGCGCGTGCAGCATCGCGGGCAGCAGCGCGATCCGCGAGCTCGCGCTCGGTGCACCACGACGCGTAGTCGTATATGCCACGGCCCTCGGCCTCCAGCCAACGGTCAAATTCCGCCTGGCGTGCGCTGGACAGGGGGATCTTGTGAATTGCCCGCAATACCTTGAGCTTTGCAGCGTAGATGGGGTTGCGGTCAATCTCATCAGGGCTGTGATTGAGCTGGTGGAAAGAGTTCGCTAGCGCACGGGCTTCATCGGCCTCGTCCTTGTCCAGGTACCCGAACTCGTCGATAAGCTCTGGGCGCGCGTACAGCGGATTGACATAGCGGCGCGTGGTGGGCAGGTACGGCGAGTCTTCTACCGGAGGCAGTGGCTCTGCGGCGTGCAACGGATTGATGAGGACGAAATCAGAGCCCGCGTGCTCTGCACTGACCTGTGCCAAGTCGCCGAGGGTAGCGAAATCGCCAATACCCCAGCTGCGGCTGGAGCGTACCGAGTACAGCTGTGCCATGACACCATGCGCAGGATTCTGCACGTACTTGTCGGCAGTGGCGAGACGGTTGGGGGTTACGGCCACATCGCACTCAGCGACGTTGTCATCGTTGACTGCGCGCAAGCGATGCCAACCAAGTGGCAGATCCTCTGGAATTGCGAAGGCGGCTTCACCCATCAACACATCGCCGACCTGGCGTGGCGGTACCAAGTGGTGCACCTGAGCGCAGGGCCATTCTGCGCCGTCCTCCAGTTTCACAGTCACGCTGACATTGCTGCCGTGCGGTACGTGAACCAGAACTCGGTGGAAGATGCCCTGGCGGGTAACTACCACGGGCGGGAGAAGGCGAGACCACTGCGTGTCTGCCCACTCACGACGGGCGTCGTTGATGTCGGCATCGCTGGGATCTGGGCCCAGATCGATGTCGAGAGCAGCGAGAGTTTTTAGCACTGTCTCACGAGAGACGTGCACGAGTTGGCCCTCGGTGGAGTAGTAGGAAACCCCAACTCCGACATCTTTAGCGAGGTCGGCGAGTGGAGAGGAAAGGGGAGGATTGGAAGCTGCCTGTGTCACTCTTTCCATCATGCCAGTTTAGAAAAACTTTGCCAGCAGTAAGGCAAATCACTTCGTTATCGAAATATTTACTGAAATCACAACGGCGCAGGGTTTGATGTTCTAAGTTGATTCCTAACGAAACCAACGACGGACAGAACTACCGAAAGTAGGGGTTTGTAACTCGATGCGTGAATATACTACCGAGGCGAAATACGTCATCGGCGAGGACGAAACGATTATTACCTCGCTGCAGGAGCTGGTGCAGAAGCGCCCGAAGCTGGTGCTTTTCACTCGCCCCAAGAACTTTGAGTGGGTAAATGTCACTGCTCAGGAGTTCTATGACGAGGCAAAGGGCGTCGCTAAGGGGCTAATTGCCAACGGTGTTCAGCCGGGCGACCGCGTAGCGCTGCTCAGTGAGACTCGCTACGAGTGGAACCTGATCAATACCGCTATCTGGATGGCAGGCGCTGCTGTTGTCCCGATTTACGGCTCTTCTTCGTCTGGCCAGATTCGTTGGATTATTGAAAACTCCGGTGCTGTTTTCGCATTTACCGAGTCGCGTGAGCACACCGACCGCATGAAGCCTCTGCTGGTCGAAAAGGGCACCGAGAACCCGGAGGGCGAGTCTCAGCTGCGTCGTGTACTGGAGATTAACGCTTCCGCTACTGACACCATTAGCTACGAAGGCCGTGACATTGACGGCGACGAGGTCGAGCGCCGCATCAAGGACACCAAGGCCGACGACCTGGCAACCGTGATTTACACCTCCGGTACCACTGGTCGTCCGAAGGGCTGCGTGCTCCTGCACAGCAACTGGCTGGCGGAGGCCCGCGCCATCCTCACCAACGAGATTGGCCTGATTGCCCGTCCGGGGAACCGCATTCTGACCTTCCTGCCGTTGGCGCACGTGTTGGCTCACGCAGTGTCCCTGGCTTCGATGATTTCCGGTGCTACCCAGTCTCACTGGGCTGATACCAAGACCGTCACCCTGGAGTTCCAGCGTTCCCGTCCGCACATGATTCTCGGTGTGCCGCGCGTGTTCGAGAAGGTTCGTGACTCCGCCTACGCCTCCGCTAAGGAGAAGGGCGCATTCGGCCTGGCCATGTTCGAGCGTGCTGAGGCCACCGCCATCGAGTACTCCAAGGCACTGGATACTCCGGCAGGTCCGTCGCGTGTCTTGAAGCTGCGTCGCCAGCTCTACGATCGCCTGCTGTTCTCGAAAATTCGCGCAGCTATGGGTGAGGCCGTGCAGTACACCATTTCCGGTGGTTCGGCTCTGTCCTCTGACCTCGGGCACTTCTTCCGTGGTCTCGGTGTGCCTGTCTACGAAGGCTACGGTCTGACTGAGTCCACGGCTGCCGTCACCGTGAACAACCCGAGCGAGCAGATTATTGGTACCGTTGGTCGTCCGGTCGGTGGTTGCTCCGCCGCTATCGCTGATGACGGCGAAGTTCTGCTCCGTGGTCCGGTTGTGTTCGACCGCTACTGGAAGAACGAAGAGGCAACCAAGGAAGCCTTCATCGACGGCGAATGGTTTAAGACTGGTGACCTCGGTGAGCTGACCGAAGAAGGCCACCTGAAGATCACCGGCCGCAAGAAGGACCTCATTGTCACCGCAGGTGGTAAGAATGTCGCGCCGGGTCCGATGGAAGACCGCATGCGTGCGCACCCGCTGGTGTCCCAGGCAGTCGTCATCGGCGATGGTCGTCCGTTCGTCTCCGTGTTGGTCACTCTCGATGAGGAGGCACTGGAGAAGTGGAAGATTGAGCACTCCGTCCCCGAGCACACCTCGATCCGTGAACTCGCTGCCTCCAGCGCAGTTTTGCGCGCCGAGATTCAGGACGCCGTCAACTCCGCTAACGAGCTGGTTTCTCACGCAGAGGCTATTAAGAAGTTCCATATTCTGGACAGTGACTTCACCGAGGAAAGCGGTGAGCTGACCCCGACCATGAAGGTCAAGCGCAACATTGTCATGGACAACTACTCGCGTGACATTGAGGCTCTCTACCAGCGTTAATTCACGGTCTGCCCGCTGTCGATAGAAAACGGCAGCGTGTTGTTACCGCGCTAGCGCCCCTCACCCCATTAAGGTGAGGGGCGCTAGAAATTTTTAAGGAGTTTTCAGTTTTCGAAAGTCGGCAATCGTCAACATTCGTCGGTATTCGAAAGCAGAAAACTGCAATGATGTCACCGACACCGAAGATGTCGTGGGAGGGCGGGCAATGATTAACCACTTCGATGCTCGGCTACGCCTGCGCGAAGTGACCCAAGAGCTCTACGACATTGGTGACGAAGTTGCCGAACACATCGAGCACCTCGCTCAGGCGGTTGCTGATGTAGATCGTGAGCTGGTGGACGAATGTGTCCTCGAGCTCGCTGACATCGTCGACGAGGCCGTTGAGGACTGCCGCCCTCTGATTGGTGAGCTTGATGGCCTACGCCAAGCGTTTACCTCCGGCATTCGCTCGGGGCGCATCGGTACTCTTTCCTCCGCTTCGACACCGCGTCGACACCCGCATCCGGCACCGAAGTCACCGGATGTGCAGTCGCTGTCGCTCATCCCGGCGCCATTGAAGCATCCGGTTGCAGTCCCTACGGTCACGCAGGCAATGATTGCTCGCTCCGATGCCGTGGCCTCCTACCTGGAGGAACTCGCCGACTGGGTTTCCGCCGAAAACATCCGAGGCGTGGAAAAGCTCGGTAGTGTGGTGCTTCCGCAGCTTTACGCACAGTCTGGCCGCCGAGCACTGTCCGCTGCCGCCGCTTGGTGTGTTGCTGTTCCCGAGACTCATCCGGCAGTTGCCAATGCGCTGCGCGGCCGTAGGCCTCCAGAGTTCCTGATGGAACGTGCCCGCATCGATGAAATTGTCCGCCGCGTCAAGCAACGTCGAGCCAAGGAGCATGCGTGAGCGAAGCCTCCGCACACACCGATTCCTTCGGTGTCTACTTACACGTCCCTTTCTGCGCCACCCGTTGTGGCTACTGTGACTTCAACACCTATACGCCAGGTCAGCTGGGCAGTGGTGCAACGCAGGGAGATTACCTCGATGCCATCGTGGCCGAGCTTGGGATGGCCGTCGTAAAGCACCCCGAACTCGCGCGTGGCGCCGATACCGTGTTTATCGGCGGTGGTACGCCGTCGATGTTGGGGGCGAGTGGTCTTCGTCGTCTGCTCGACGGTGTGCGCAACAGCTTTGGGCTTGCCGACGATGCCGAGGTCACCACCGAGTCGAATCCCGAGTCGACCTCCCCGGAGTTTTTCGAAGGCCTGGCCGAGGCAGGGTTTACCCGTGTGAGCTTGGGCATGCAGTCGGCCGTGCCGCATGTGCTTACCACTCTGGATCGTACGCACACGCCGGGGCGTCCCGCGGCGGCAGTGGCGGAGGCACGCGCTGCCGGTTTTGAGCACATCAACCTCGACGTTATTTATGGCACGCCAGGGGAGTCGATGTCGGACCTCGATACGACGCTGGAGGCGGTACTGGCCACCGATGTCGACCATGTTTCGGCGTACTCGCTGATCGTCGAACCGGGTACTGCGATGGCGCGAAAGGTGCGTCGCGGTGAACTGCCCATGCCTGACGACGACGATCTCGCCGACCGCTACGAGCGCATCGATGCCGCACTGAGTCAAGCCGGTTTCTCCTGGTACGAGGTGTCCAACTGGGCGAAGCCGGGCGGCCAGTGTCGCCACAATATGCTCTACTGGCGCGATGGAAATTGGTGGGGTGCGGGCCCCGGTGCACATTCGCACCTGGATGGCACGAGGTTTTACAACGTCAAGCATCCGGCTCGCTACGCGGCGACCATTTCCGGCGGAGAGTTGCCGATTAAGGATTCAGAAAGGCTTACGGCCGAGGATCGGCACACTGAGAAGATTATGCTGGGCCTCCGTCTGGCCGAGGGCATCGATGCCAATCTGCTCGGTGAGAATGAGCTGGGTAAGGCACGTCGGCAAGCGGAAGCGGGCATGGTGGAGTTTGTTTCCGTCGATGGCGGCCAGCGGATTCAGCTGACCAATCGCGGTCGTTTGCTGGCCGACGCAATAATTGTTGACATCCTTAGTTAAACTATCCGCATGTCATCTCAGACGGATAAGCGCAGGCAGGAAGTTCTTCGGGCAATTGTCTCGGATTACGTAGCTTCCCAGGAGCCCGTTGGCTCGAAGGCTCTGGTGGAGCGCCACAATCTGGGTGTGTCCTCGGCGACCATTAGAAATGACATGGCGGTGCTGGAGGCTGAAGGTTATATCCAGCAGGAACATGCATCGTCCGGGCGTATCCCGACTGAGAAGGGCTACCGCCTTTTTGTGGACAATCTTTCGCAGATTAAGCCGCTGTCCCGGGCCGAGCGCCGAGCTATCCTCGAGTTCCTCGAAGGCGGCGTCGATCTGGAGGACGTGCTGCGCCGCAGTGTGCAGCTGCTGGCCCAGCTAACTCGTCAGGTCGCAGTGGTGCAGGTGCCGACGCTGGAGGTCTCCCGCGTCCGGCACTGCGAGGTCGTACAGCTCGCCGACGCGCGATTGTTGCTGGTAGTCATCACTGACACCGGGCGCGTGGAGCAGCGCAATGTTGAGCTGCCAGCACCGATGGATCCCGATCTCGTGCCGCTCTTGCGTGAGCATTTCAACCGCGCAATGTCGGGGCACACGCTTGCCGACGCGTCGATTGCGATCTCCGATCTTGCGGCTAACGCCCCGCGTGATTTGCGGGATGTGCTTATTCGCTGCTCGACGGTGCTGGTGGAGTCGTTGATTGAGAAGCCGAATGACAGACTCATCCTGGCCGGGGCATCGAATTTGACCCGTGGTAATATGGCCGGTCGCTTACCTTCTACGTTGCCCATGGTTCTTGAAGCTCTCGAAGAACAGGTGGTCGTGCTGAAACTGCTGTCGGCCGCGCAGGATTTGCACCACGTTCGCGTTTCCATCGGTGAGGAAAACGAGGACGAGGAGCTGCGCGCTACCTCAGTTGTTTCAACTGGCTATGGCACCGGCACCGAAATTTTGGGTGGCATGGGCGTAGTTGGCCCCACATTTATGGATTATCCGGGAACAATTTCCTCGGTTGCTGCTGTTGCACAGTACGTTGGCCGGGTATTGAAAGGAAGTAGCTAAAGTTGGCACGCGACTATTACGGCATCCTCGGAGTGGAGAAGGACGCTACGGACGCTGAGATTAAGAAGGCGTACCGAAAGCTGGCGCTCAAGTACCACCCAGACCGTAATCCGGGTGATGAAGAAGCTGCGGAGAAGTTCCGTGAGGCATCTGAGGCGAACGAGGTCCTGCTGGATCCTGAAAAGCGCCGGATTGTGGATATGGGAGGAGATCCTCTCAATCCGCAGGGCGGTATGCCAGGCGGTGGCTTCGGCGGTTTCGGCGGCGGCGGAGTCGGCGATATCTTCGAAGCATTCTTCGGCGGTGCGGGCGGTACCCGCCAGCGCCGCTCGCGTGTACAGCCAGGTGCAGATGCGCTGCTGCGTATTTCGCTGGGCCTCGATGAGGCATTCACCGGTGTCCGCAAGCCCATCACGGTGGACACCGCGGTGCTGTGTGAGCAGTGCGAGGGAACTGGCTCGAAGTCCAAATCCAAGCCGAAGATGTGTACCAGCTGTGATGGCACTGGCGAGATTCAGCAGGTCCAGCGTTCCTTCCTGGGCAATGTGATGACCTCGCGGCCGTGCCCGACTTGTGAGGGCACCGGCGAGATCATCCCCGATCCGTGTAACAACTGTGGCGGTGACGGTCGCGTGCGCGCTCGCCGTGACCTGACCGTGAATGTCCCAGCAGGTATCTCTGATGGGATGCGTATTCGTATGGCCGGTCAGGGCGAGGTCGGTCCGGGCGGTGGCCCGGCGGGTGATCTCTACGTGGAAGTTGCCATGGACCCACACCCGGTATTCGAGCGCGAGGGTGATGACCTGCACTTTAACGTTCAGGTTCCAATGGCCGATGCTGCACTTGGCACCGAGTTTGAGGTCGACGACCTGCTCGGCGAGCCAATGACCATCAAGGTTGATTCGGGCACCCAGCCGGCAGAGCAGATTCGTCTGTCGGGCAAGGGCATGCCGCATCTGCGCGGCGAGGGCAACGGTGACGTGGTTGCCCACGTCGATGTCACGGTGCCGACGAAGCTGGACCGCAAGTCCCGTGAACTGTTGGAGAAGCTCCGCGACCACCGCGATGATGATGCCAAGGTGGCTAATTCCAGCGAGCGACACGGATTCTTCTCCCGTTTCCGTCGCCGTTGAACACGCCATCCCCCCATAGCCCCACAGTGAGTGTGAAGCACGCATGAGTTTGCCCGTATTCCTCGGTGATTTCGCCGAGCTGCCGCACCCGGAGGAAATCATTCGGATCCTCGGGCCTGAGGCAAAGCACATCAGCGTTCGCAGGTTGAAGGAAGGCTCGGAGATTCTCCTGGCCAATGGCGCGGACATGGTGGTGCGGGCACAGCTTATGCATGTTGACCCGCGCGAGGTTCACGTCCGCGTAATCGCTGCCGAGAAGCGTGCACGTCCAACGCCGCACGTCACGGTAGTGCAGGCGTTGCCGAAGTCGGATCGTGCCGAGCTCGCTGTTGACTTGATGACCGAGGCTGGGGTTGACGAGATTATCCCGTGGGCGGCAGTGAACTGTGTGGCCCGTTGGCAGGGTGCAGCAAAGGTCACCAAGGCGCGCGCAAAGTGGCAGTCGGCTGCGCGCGAGGCAGCCAAGCAGGCTCGTCGTGCATGGATTCCGCCGGTCGCTGACCTGCATAGCTCCGCCGATATTGAGCAACTCATCCAGGAAACCACGTCAGCAGGTGGTGTGGCAGCAGTTTTGCACGAGGAGGAAACAGCTCCGTTCGTGGACTTCGCCGCGCAGGCAGCAAACGCTGACAAGGTTCTTTTCATCGTCGGCCCAGAAGGGGGAGTCAGCCCTGGGGAACTCGAGGCCTTCCGCGCCGCAGGTGCTAGCTCGGTAGTACTCGGCCCGACAGTTCTCCGCAGCGCCCTCGCGGGAGCTGCTGCTCTTTGCGCACTGGGCCCGTTGACAAAGCGCTGGGGCGGCGCACCCACGCCTGGTCAGTAGGATAGACGCATAATGACAAAGTATTCAGTAACTGCTCGTACCACTGCCGTCGTCGAGCTCGATGACAATCTCGCGCCGATTGTGGTCGGTCATGCGGATCAGAACCTACGTCTGCTGGAATCTCTGCTGGCAGCGGATATTCATGTCCGCGGCGGAGTTGTGACAATCAAGGGTGCTCCGGCGGATGTTTCGTTGGCTGTCCGCGCGTTCAAGGAGCTAGAGGCAATGGCCCGTCGTGGGCACGAGCTCTCCCCGGAGTCGGTGCGGCACGCGGTGGGCATTGTGGATCGCGGGGAGAAGTCCGCCAGCGAGGTGCTCGGTGGCGGCATCGTGACACATCGTGGCAAGACCGTGCGTCCCAAGACCGAGGGACAAAAGAACTACGTCGATGCCATCGACCGCTATAACGTTGTTTTCGGTATCGGCCCAGCCGGTACGGGCAAGACCTTCTTGGCCATGGCCAAGGCGGTTGCTGCACTGAAGAATAAGCAGGTAGAACGCATTATTCTGACTCGCCCCGCAGTGGAGGCGGGTGAGAACCTGGGCTTCCTGCCGGGTACTCTGCACGAGAAGATTGACCCCTACCTGCGCCCATTGCACGATGCGATGCGCGAAATGCTTGAGCCAGAGCTGATTCCAAAGCTGATGGAAACTGGGGTAGTGGAGGTCGCACCGCTGGCGTACATGCGCGGTCGTACCTTGAACAATGCGTTCATCATTCTCGACGAAGCACAGAACACTACTCCGGCGCAGATGAAAATGTTCCTCACCCGCCTGGGCTTCGGTTCGAAGATGGTCATCACCGGTGACGCCAGCCAGGTCGACCTGCCTCGAGGGCAGAAGTCCGGTCTAGCTGTCGCCCGTGAGGTGCTGCGCAGTGTGCCGGGAATCGCTTTTCCGGCGCTGGCGGCTGCGGATGTGGTGCGCAACCCGCTGGTAACCGCAATTGTCGAGGCCTACGATGACTACGATGCCTATAACGAAGGTATTGAACAGGGCGCCGAGTCCCCACAAAAGCGACAGTCCGCCACAAAGCGATAAAGGACGCTGAAATTACATGAGCATTGAAGTTTTCAACGAGTCCGGTCAGGGCGTCAATGAAGAGTCGCTTATCGACGTTGCCCGTTATGCGCTGGGCCGCCTGGACGTGCATCCGGCAGCTGAGCTGAGCATTCACATTGTCGACTTGAAGACGATTGAAGATCTCCACGTGCGCTGGCTGGACCTGCCGGGGCCGACGGATGTGATGAGCTTCCCGATGGATGAGCTCACTCCCGGCTCTGGTCGCCCCGATGCTGCCAGCCCAGGACCTGCCATGCTTGGCGACATCGTGTTGTGCCCCGAGTTCGCTGCGGGCCAGGCTGAGCGCGCAGGCCACCCTCTGAGCCACGAGCTGGTGCTGCTCACCGTGCATGGTGTGCTGCACCTGTTGGGCTATGACCACGTCACTGCTGAGGAAGAGCGCCAGATGTTCTCCCTGCAGAATGGTCTGTTGGCGGACTGGTACGACGACATCGATCGTCGTGGTGTCAGTTTTTCCGAAAAACCGATTAACCCCAATGCGTTCCCGGAACGTTCTAACGAGCGATGATCACTTTGATAATTGTCGCCGTTGTGGCGATGATCTGCGCTGGCGGACTTAACACAGTCGAAACTGCGGTCGCAGGCATTTCCCGTGCACGCGTGGCTGAGCTGCAGCGTGACGAGGTCGCGGGTGCTAATGCGCTTCTCAAGGTCGTAGAAAATCGCGCTCGGCACGTCAATGTGCTGGTGATTTTGCGGACGCTGTGCGAGTCAATCGGTGCAGTGACGCTGGCGGCGGTCTGTCTCAAGCTTTTCGAGCCGGAACGCTGGGCCATTGTGGCTGCAGTGGTGTTGTTGGCTCTGTTCACCTTCCTGGTCCTCGGGGTGTTTTCCCGCACGATGGGTCGGAAGAATCCGTACTCGATTTCCCTCGCCACCGCGGTCGTTCTGAGTTTTATGGCCAAGGTGTTGGGGCCACTGGAAAAGTTGCTGATTTGGTTCGGCAACATCATCACCCCTGGTGGTGGCTTCCGCGATGGCCCGTTCGCCACTGAAGTCGAGTTGCGCGAGATGGTCGATATCGCCCAGGAGCGCGGCATTGTGGAGCACGATGAGCGCCGCATGATTCAGTCTGTGTTCGATCTCGCGGAAACGTCGGCACGCGTTGTTATGGTTCCGCGCCCAGAGATGGTGTGGATTGAGGCGGATAAGCACTGTGGTCAGGCAGTGGCCCTATGCGTGAAGTCGGGTCACTCGCGACTGCCGGTGATTGGCGAGAGCGTTGAGGACATCGTCGGCGTCATTTACTTGAAGGACATTGTCCAGCAGACGTACTCGCGTACTGATGGTGGCCGCGGTGTTCGCGTCTCCGAAGTCATGCGCGACTGCGTTTTTGTGCCCGATTCCAAGCCACTGGATGACCTGCTCGATGAAATGCAGCGCACCCGCAATCACATCGCCATTCTCATCGACGAATACGGATCGGTCGCCGGTCTTATCTCTATTGAGGACATCCTCGAGGAGATTGTCGGTGAGATTGCCGACGAATACGACGAGGCCGAGCAGGCCCCCATCGAACCACTGGGGGATGCCTCCTACCGCGTGCAGGCGCGCCTCAGCTTGGGCGAGCTCATAGAGCTTTACGACGAAGCCCACGGGCGCCAACTCGTCTTCGATGACGAGGTCACCGATGAGGTGGATACGGTCTCCGGTCTGTTGGCATATGAGCTTGGACGTGTGCCACTGCCCGGTTCGTACGTAGAATATGCAGGACTGAAGTTTACCGCCGAGGGCTCGCGTGACCGTCGTGGTCGTATGCGGGTACGCACTGTGGTGGTGGAGCCGACTGCGGAGTTTTACTCCGAGGAAGAAGATACTGATGGGCAATCTTGATGACATGCTGGCCAATGCTGGACTTGGCGGAGATGCTGATGATTACAGTGCGCCGGAGGGCTTTCGCTCTGGGTTCGTTTCCATTGTGGGGCGTCCGAATACCGGTAAGTCCACGCTGACCAATTCCCTGGTGGGCGAGAAGATCGCTATTACCGCTAACCAGCCGGAAACCACGCGTCATCCAGTCCGAGGTGTAGTCCACCGCGAGAACTGTCAGATCGTTGTCGTGGATACGCCAGGTCTGCACAAGCCACGCACGCTGCTCGGTGAGCGCCTGAATGACATGGTTCAGGAGACCTACTCCGATGTGGACTTGGTCGCGATGGTCGTGCCTGCCGACGAGAAAATTGGCCCCGGTGACCGCTGGATTTACGAGAACGTCTCCAAAGGTTGCAAGAACATCATGGGCATTGTGTCCAAGGTGGATAAGGTCTCGCGCGACACCATTATTGAGCGCCTTATCGAGCTGCAGGAGTTGCTCGGTCCGGATGCCGAGCTGGTGCCACTGTCGTCGAAGTCCGGCGAGAACATCAACACGCTGATTGATGTCATGGCTTCCCAGTTGCCGGAGGGACCGCGCCTGTACCCGAAGGGGCACATCACCGATGAGGATCTGCACACCCGGATGGCAGAGCTCATCCGCGAGGCGGCCCTCGGCGGTCTGCGCGATGAGTTGCCGCATTCCGTGGCAGTCCAGATCGATGAGGTGCTGCCAAACCAGGATCGCGAAAGCGTCCTGGATGTCCACGCCGTTATCTATGTCGAGCGTTCGGGGCAGAAGTCCATCCTCATGGGGCGCGACGGTCGACGCATGGGCACCACCATTCACAAAGCTCGTAAGGAACTCATTGCGCTGCTCGGTCAGAATGTTTACCTTGACCTGCGCGTGAAGGTGCTGAAGGACTGGCAGTCGGACCCGAAGCAGCTGGGCAAGTTGGGATTCTAAAAAGTTGGTCGAGCCGTATCGCGACCGTGCGCTGGTCGTACGCCGCTACGACCTCGGCGAAGCCGACCGCATCATCGTCCTTTTCACCCGCGACCACGGCCTAGTCCGCGGTGTCGCCAAAGGCGTGCGCCGCGCGAAGAGCCGCTTCGGCTCCCGCCTCTCACCATTCGTCGACGTGGATGTCAACATCTACCCACGCCGAGGACTGTCCACTATCGCAGGCGCAGATACCGTGCGCACGTGGGCAGCACCGCTTGTCGACGACTATGCGCGCTACACCTGTGCGTGTGCAGTCCTGGACGTCGCCGAACGCATTGTCGGCGAGGAGCAAGTGCCGGCTCCCGAATTGTGGGATCTCACCACCCAATCGCTCGACGACGTTGCGGCCGGTCGCCATCGCCCCGATTTGTTGCTGACCTCCTACATCCTGCGAGCAATGGCGCAGGCAGGTTGGCAGCCAAGCCTCTTTGAATGCGCAGGCTGCGGCAAAGCCGGCCCTCACCACGCGTTTTCTCCCGCACTGGGCGGAGCAGTGTGCACCAACTGCAGGCCACCGGGTGCAGATACTCCGCCGACCGAGGTTCTGCATCTGATGTGGCAGCTTGCTCATGAGCAATGGGCGGGCATCGATACGTCGTCAAGCGAATTCGAGGGACGAATGGCGACGGCGCGTACCCTAACGGCGAAGTACCTGCAGTACTACCTGGGCCGCCGGGTGCCGGCGCTGGAACATGTGGATGCTTTTTGGCAGTAAACGTCAGCGGTGGGGCACAATAGGAAGCGTGTTGAATCCTCCTGTACCGCAGCAATTCGTGCCCAATCACATCGCGCTCGTGATGGACGGCAATGGTAGATGGGCCGAACAGCGTGGGCTCAAACGCACCGAGGGGCACAAGCGTGGTGAGGCCGTGCTGATGGAGTGCGTCGATGCTTGTTTGGAGATGGGCGTCAAGCACCTGTCGGCTTACGCATTTTCCACTGAGAATTGGCGTCGTTCGGTCGATGAGGTCCGATTCCTCATGGGCTTTAATCGCGATGTGCTGCGTCGACGTCGTGATGAGCTGGATTCGAAGAACGTTCGCGTGCGTTGGGCAGGGCGTCGTCCGCGACTGTGGCGCTCGGTGATTAAGGAACTTGAGATTGCCGAGGAACAGACGAAGGACAATGACGCGCTAACTCTGTATATGTGCGTCAACTACGGTGGTCGCGCTGAAATTGTTGATGCTGCTAGAGAGATTGCTCGTCAGGCAGCAGCGGGGGAGCTCAGCGAATATGACTTGACCGAGAAGTCTTTCGCACAGTTCCTGGATGAGCCGACTATGCCGGATGTTGATCTGTTCTTGCGTCCGTCGGGCGAGCAGCGCACGTCCAACTTCTTGATCTGGCAGTCCGCCTATGCGGAGATGGTCTATCAAGACAAGCTTTTCCCGGATTTCGGTCGGGATGACATGCGCGCCGCAGTGGTGGAGTACGCAAAGCGCGACCGTAGGTTCGGCAAGGCCTAGAGCCGATATTTTTTTAGGGGGGGGGAGGGAGCCCGGGCTACTTCTTCTGGCAGTCCCTGCACAGGCCGAAGACCTCAGCAGTGTGCCCGGTCAGATTAAAACCGTGCTCCTCCGCAAGGCTGTGCGCCCACTGCTCGACAGGGCCGCCGGCGACTTCAACGGTGCTGCCGCAATCGGTGCAGACCAGGTGATGATGGTGGTGGTCACCGCACAGCCGGTACAGAGCCTCTCCGGAGGCATTGTGCAGAACATCGACAATGTCCATTTCTGCAAGGGACTGGAGCGTCCGATAGACCGTCGTCAAGCCGACCTTGTCCCCACGTTCCGTCAGCGACTTATGAATGTCAGCAGCGGAGCGAAAATTAGGGGCCTCACTCATAATCGACACGACGGCGCGGCGTTGGCGAGTACTGCGCTGGCCGATGCGGGTTGCGGCCGGCCGCGCGGAGGCTTGTGTTCCGGTGCTAGCGGGGGAGCCCGTACCACGTGGGTTTTCGCCAGAACTAACTTCGTGCATATCTTCGCCAGCCATGTAACCGACACTACCCGGTATCGGTTGGACAAGATGCGCTAGAGTATAGGGGAACTTTTAACTGGCCTGTTGGGGTCAGTACATTTTGCTTTTCATTATGTCGTTCGCCGCACGGAACGGGCTGAATTGTGTGCCCGGAAAAGGCGTGTGGTGTGCGATGCGAAGCCATTTATAAGGAGTGGTCTAGACCGTGGCACCTAAGTCAGTTGTCGATACCGTCGCCAACCTGTGTAAGCGCAGGGGGTTCGTTTACCCGTGTGGTGAAATTTACGGCGGTACCCGCTCGGCATGGGATTACGGTCCCCTGGGTGTGGAGCTGAAGGAAAACATCAAGCGCCAGTGGTGGAAGACCTTCGTCACCGGTCGTAAGGATGTCGTCGGCCTGGATTCCTCCATTATCCTGCCGCGCCAGGTCTGGGAAGCTTCCGGCCACGTCGCTACCTTTACCGACCCGCTGGTGGAGTCCCTGCACACCCACAAGCGTTACCGCGCCGACCACCTGCTGGAGGCCTACGAGGCCAAGCACGGTCACCCGCCGGCCAATGGTTTGGCAGACGTTCCGGACCCGGAGACCGGTCAGCCGGGCAACTGGACCGAGCCGCAGATGTTCTCCGGTCTGATGAAGACCTTCCTCGGCCCGGTCGACAATGAGCAGGGCCTGCACTACATGCGCCCGGAGACCGCTCAGGGTATCTTCGTAAACTTCAAGAACGTTATGACCACGGCTCGTATGAAGCCACCGTTCGGTATCGGCCAGACCGGTAAGGCATTCCGTAACGAGATCACCCCGGGCAACTTCATCTTCCGTACCCGCGAGTTCGAGCAGATGGAGATCGAGTACTTCGTCGCACCGAACGAGGCGGAAGAGAAGTTCGATGAGTGGGTCGACGCCTGCTGGAACTGGTTCATTGACCTGGGCGTTAACCCGGAGAACATGCGTCAGTTCGACGTTCCGAAGGACGAGCGCGCTCACTACTCTGCACGCACAATCGACTTCGAGTACCGTTTCCACTTCCAGGGCAACGAGTGGGGCGAGCTGATGGGTGTCGCCAACCGTACGGACTACGACCTCGGCTGCCACATCGAGCACTCCAAGGAAGACCTGCGTTACCACGACCAGGTCACCGGCGAAAAGTACGTTCCGTACGTCATTGAGCCGTCCTTCGGTCTGACCCGCGCCCTGATGGCCTTCCTGTGTGATGCCTACACCGAGGAAGAGGTGCCGAACGCAAAGGGCGGCACCGACACCCGTACTGTGCTGAAGCTGGACCCGCGTCTGTCGCCGGTTAAGGTTGCTGTTTTGCCGCTGTCGAAGAAGGACACCCTGACTCCGACTGCTGAGGCTGTCGCCGACAAGCTGCGCCAGTACTGGGCCGTCGATTACGACACCTCCGGTGCTATCGGCCGTCGTTACCGTCGCCAGGATGAGATCGGTACTCCGTTCTGTGTCACCGTTGACTTCGATACTCTCGAGGACAACGCTGTGACCGTCCGTGACCGCGACACCATGGAGCAGGAGCGCGTCAAGATTGACGAGCTGGAAGGCTACCTCGCAGCTCGCCTGGTGGGCTGCTAATGGCCGAAGAAGTTTTTTGGGAATCCTATAGTCTCGGCGACGGTTCTCGGGAAAAATCCGAGCAAACCTGGCCGATTCTGAAGGAAAGCACCGAAGTCGGCACGTACATCCGTGATGAGCAGGGCGATCGCCTCAACACCCCGGAAGGGGAGTGGGTCATTGATGCCTCTGCTAATCACCGTGTTTCCGCCACGCTTCCCGACGGCCGCGTGTTCTCGACCGTTGCTGCTGACCGTGACAAGATTTCGCGAGCCAAGCAGCTTTCAGTGACCTTTGGGCCGGAGCGTCCTGAAGGCAAGCTGGTGTGCGAGGGATCGACGAACTACGTCATCGAGAATGCGAAGACCGGCGAGAAGTGGGGCCAGTTTACCGGTGCGTCCCGTGGCGTGCGCCACGCAGAGGTGCAGTTCGACACCGATGAGGGCCGTGCGCTGCCGGAAGAGGAGAAGATCTTCCTGGTCTACAGTGCTCGTCGAGTGCTGGAGTCCCGCATGGTTTCCTCTACCTGGATTCTCACTGTCTGCTTGCTCTTGCTGATTGCCTATATGATTTGGGTGTGGATCGTGTAGCAACTATTGCAGACGGCGTCGTTTACGACGAGTACAAAAAGACCCTGTCCGACGGCTGGAGCTGTCAGGTCGGGGTCTTTCGTGCTTTCTGGATCACCTCGCCACAAGGGCGTGGCTGGCAGGTGAAAGCCCGCTTTTTTAGCACGAACGCGCTAGTGATGACGAATCCGGATGAGGGGGATTCTTTCGTCCTAAACAGAGAAGGACGGGGAATTCGCACGGTCTTCGACATCGAACGGCCAGGCTATGAGCTCGCCCGAATCGTCAGAGAGGACAGCCTAGGCCGAGGGGTATTTGGTGTCTATGCCCAGAAAGGAGACTTCCGGGGGAGTTTCGAAGACTGGCTGATTGCCGCCGCTCTGGCGACGTGGTCTGTGGATGGACCACGCCAGATGCGAATTTAGGCGGGAATCTAGAAGCCCATTGTGCTGCCGGAGCCGCCTGGTCGGCTCGAACCTCCGCCGAAACCGCCGAATCCGCCGATACTGCCACCAAAGCCGCTGTTGTTGCTGAGCATGCTGCCTAGCACCATGCCGGCGACCATCGAACCGTTGCTGCCGCCACCGCGGCGCTGATCCTGGTAGCGGCGGATGTCACGGCGGGCCAAGTCAGCGGCCTCAGCCGCGAGCTTGCGCGCACGACGTGCGTAGGCCAAAGCCTTTCGCGGATCGTCGTTGGCGAAGCCCTGAGCAGAGCCGTAAGCACGCTGCGCCTCTGCGAGGCGAGTGCGAGCCTCAGCGCCAACCACACGGCGGCGGGTAGCAATTAAGTCAGCCGCGGCGCGAATGTGATTGTCGGCATCCTGCATGCTGTGCTGCAAAGTAGCGGTAGCGCGGGCGAACGACGCGGCCTTATCTCGAGCGGAGTCGAGGGCTTCGTCGAGCAGCTCATCGGCATCGGTCAGTGCGGTCCAGGAACTCAGTGGATCCACTTCGGACTTATTGGCTGCCACACCGAGTGCTTCGCGGCCTGCTTCGATGGCTGCATTGAGACGCTCGCGGTTGATGTTGGCGCCTTGCGGTGCCGACATCAGGTGCGAGGCCTCATCGATTTCACCCCGGACCTCGGCGATAAGGGAAGCCAGCCCCGCGACTGCAGCGTGAATATCGCTATCGGCGTGTTCAATGGCCTCCAGAAGACTCTCTGCCTGTGTGAGCGCAAAGTCGGTGGCCGACAGTGCATCAATCAGACCACCTTGCTCACCGGCGGGTAGGTCCGCGATGCGGCGGGCCTCAGTCATTGACTGGTCAGCCTGATTCAGGTGCTCCGTGGCCATGTCGATATTGTCGGTCACAGAGCTGAGCATCTGCTCTTCGTAACGTGCGCGCAGACCGTCGAGAATTTCGCCGGCACGCGGCATACGTGAGCGCAGCTCGACGCTTCGCTGAGTGAGCTTTGAAATGGTCGCTTCAGCATTCATTAACTCCTGGCGGAGTTTCTGGAAGTTTGCGGCCTCGCCGTCGAGCTGGTCATCCGCAACACCACAGGTGGAGATAATCTCCAGCAGGACACTGCGGCGCTCGATTTCGTCGGACACGGAGCCGTCGTCAAGCTGTTGGCGAAGTGCAAACGCACGCTCGAGCGTGGACTGAGAGTGCTTCAGTGCGTTGTCGAAGCTGCGGATGCGTTCGGTGCCGAACTCAGCGCGGGCGAGGTCGAGCTCGGTGCGGGCTTTGCGAATGGACTCATCGGTACTGACAATCTCATCGTGCGCAAGAACATCGAGTGAGCTGGTGCTCAGCGAGTCCAGCGAAGAGACATCCTTGGGGTCGATGTTGCGGCCACGAGCGATCTCCTCCTCATCGCGCTTCTTCTTATTGCGGCGGCCCACGGCCCAGGTGGCGCCACCGACAACGGCGGCACCACCGAGGCCGGCGCCGAGTGCCCACCCACCGGCGGAGCCGCTGCCACCGCCTGCCTCGGCGATGGCAGCTTCACCCGCAGCTGCCCAGTTGTCATCCTCTAACAACTGCCCTTGAGCTGCTCTGTTGATGGCCTCCGCGTTGCGGGGGAAGGAGTCTCCGACGAAAGCGCCGAGGTTTCGGTCTTCCACGGCGACGACCAGGACACCGCGGTTGTCGGCAGCTCCGAGGTGCTCCCAGGCCTGCTGCGCCCACTGTTCGCCCTGAATGCCGTCGAAGCTCTTGATGTAAAACACCGAGAACAGGAGTCGCTTCTCTGTCTTGAGCTGCTGAATCTGCTCCTTCAGACGAGCTTCATCGCCGCCGCTCAGCACACCTGCGAGATCAGCCACCTCGCCCGACACATCCGCCGGTGCCTCGGCGTGCGCCAGGGATGCTGACGGTGCGAGTGCCAGCAGCGAAGCAGGTGCGTGAACCGGTGGCTGTGCCGGTAGTGCGGCAGTAATTAGCGGCATGCTCAGGCCGAGAAAAGCACCCGATGCGGCAAGGTAAAGGGGGCGAAACACGCGATTCCTGTCAGACATATCTACAAGGATACGTAACAATAATTACGTGGCCGGTAAATTTTCGTATTCATCTTTTGAACTCGCTCGTATTGTCGAGGAGTCTCCGAAGCAGTCATTGCTGCCCGGGGTGCAGTCCTTGGAATCTCACCGGGCGGCGTTTGCGCGAGATCGCGCCCGCGTTTTGCACTCCGCAGCGCTGCGCAGACTGGCTGACAAAACCCAGGTCGTGGGGCCAGGAGAGGGTGATACTCCGCGCACGCGCCTGACTCACTCGCTGGAGGTCGCGCAGATTTCCCGTGGAATCGCCAGCGAGTTGGGTGCAGATGAGGATCTCGCAGAGCTGGCCGGCCTGACCCATGACATCGGGCATCCGCCGTATGGCCACAACGGCGAGCGCGCCCTCAACGAGATTGCCGCTGGTTGCGGCGGGTTCGAGGGCAACGCGCAGACGCTGCGTATTCTCACTCGCCTCGAGCCGAAGGTGCTCGATGGTACAGGTGAGCCCTGTGGACTCAATCTCACTCGGGCGGCGCTCGATGCGGCTTGTAAGTACCCGTGGACACCAATCGGTCCCGATGGTCAGCTCCGCCACAAGTACGGGGCCTACCAGGAAGATGCTGCGATCCTGCAGTGGATTCGCCAGGGCGTTCCGCACGGCAAGCAGTGTCTTGAGGCGCAGATCATGGACTGGTCTGACGATGTCGCCTATTCCGTCCACGATGTCGAGGATGGCATCGTCTCTGGCCGCGTTGACCTGGGTGTTCTGTGGGACACGGTGGAACTGGCCGCGCTCGCTGACAAGGGCGCTGCCGCATTTGGTGGCGATCCAGCGGAGCTCGTCGAGGCTGCCGGGCGTCTTGCCAGCTTGCCGGTGGTATCAGCTGCGGCGTCCTATGATGGTTCGCTGCGCTCGCTGGTCGCGCTGAAACGGATGACCTCGGAGCTGGTCGGCCGTTTCGTCACGGCTTCCGTCGCGGGTACGCGTGCTGCCTCCGGGTCGACGCTTCCGCTCGGGCGTTACGACGCGGACCTCGCCGTGCCCAGCTCGATTCTGGCGGAGGTCACCATGCTGAAGACCATCGCCGTGCTGTATGTGATGGATCTTCCGCGTCATATTCGCCGTCAGGAGCGTGAACGCGATCGTCTTTTCCGGGTGGCCGAGTATCTGCAGGAAGGTGCTCCAGGGACGCTTGATCCGATGTTCCAGTGGCTCTATTCCCGGGCGGAGAGTGACCAAGCGCGGCTGCGGGTTATCGTTGATCAGCTAGCGTCGATGACGGAATCGCGTGTAGAGCGGCTTGATCGCCAGATTGCTGGTGTGGCTGCGGCGTGGGGGTAGTTGTCTACTCCTCCGCGTCAGGAATTTCGCAGAAGCTCTCGTAGTGGTCGTCGGTGTAGTACCAGACATCCGGATCGTTTTCGGAACCGCCGCCGACAACGATGCGGCGTGCACCGCGGCTGGAATTGCCCGGGGTGGTCACGGTGTATTCGCGGTAGTAGTCACCGCGCTCCTTCGGCAGGCGTCCCTCGTAGTTGCCGAAGTGCTTGCCGTCGTGCTGCGAATAGATGTGGTCCTGGTCGGTCAGGATGCGGTCGATAACATCGTCGGCCTCCTGCGGCAGGGTATCTACTGCGCAGGTGGCACCCTTTGTGCCGGCCTTGTTGCTGCCCAAGTTGGGGCCAGGTTTAGGGCCTGGTTTCGCGCTGGAGGCAGTGGAATCCTGCGACCCCTGTGAGTTCTCGGATGCCGTAGAGTTCTGGTCTCCGCCATCGAGCCCGAAATAACTACCAGCCAGCACCAGGGCGGCAGCGCCTACACCGCTCGCAATCTTCTTCCACTCAGCCATGGCTAGTATCTTTCCATATCTGTCGCCGCCGGCACGCTTTTGGGTTGAGCGCGGGCGGCTCGTCGGCAAGCGAAACCTCTACGGCGGAGTCGATTGGACGGGTTGGGTAAGGTTATTTTCATGGCTAGGGGAAGAATTCCGGACTCCGACATCGCGGCAATCCGCGAACGGACTCCGATTGAGGAGATCGTTGCAGAATACGTGAACCTCAAACCGGCTGGCGCGGATTCTCTGAAAGGGCTATCGCCTTTTAAAGACGAGCGCACGCCGTCGTTCCACGTACGCCCCAATCATGGCTACTACCACTGCTTTTCCACCGGCAAGGGCGGTGATGTATTCAGCTTCCTCATGGAGATGGAACACCTGTCTTTCCCGGAGGCTGTCGAAGCCTGTGCGGAGAAAATTGGCTTCCACATTAACTATGAGGGCGGCGGCACGGGCCGTCGCGAGGAACCGGGAACTCGCCAGCGTCTCATCGCCGCAAACCGCGAGGCACAGAAGTTCTACCGCGAACAGTTCTCCACTCCAGCGGCAGCGCCCGCGCGCGAGTTTCTGGAAAACCGCGGCTTCACCGCCGAGCACGCGGCCCAGTTCGGCTGTGGCTACTCGCCGGCCGGCTGGGACACTCTAACCAAGCACCTGCAGCGCCTGGGCTTTAGCTTCGAGGAGTTGGACAAGGCGGGTCTTTCCAAGATGGGGCGCATGGGGCCGATCGATCGTTTTCACCGTCGTCTCATGTGGCCGATCCGCAATATGTCCGGCGATGTCATCGGTTTTGGTGCCCGCAAGCTTTTCGACGATGACAATCTGGGCAAGTACATGAACACGCCCGAGACCATGCTGTACAAGAAGTCCAAGGTCCTTTTCGGCTTGGATCTGGCAAAGAAGGACATTGCCACTGGTCATCAGGCTGTAATCGTGGAGGGCTACACTGACGTCATGGCCATGCACGCCTCAGGCGTGACCACGGCCGTCGCGTCCTGCGGTACCGCTTTCGGCGAGGAACACCTCCAGCTGCTGCGCCGTCTCATGCTCGACGACAACTTCTTCCGCGGCGAACTCATCTACACCTTCGACGGCGACGAGGCAGGACAGAAGGCCGCCATGCGCGCCTTCGAGGGGGAGCAGAACTTCACCGGCCAGTCCTACGTCGCGGTCGCGCCGGACGGCATGGATCCGTGCGATCTGCGCCAGAAGAAGGGCGAGGCCGCAGTGCGCGATCTCGTTGCTTCACGACGGCCATTGATCGAATTTGTCCTCCGCACACTTCTGGCCGACTATGACCTGACCACCGCTAATGGCAGGGTCTCCGGGCTGCGCCGAGTGGTGCCTGTCCTGGCCCAGCTCAAGGACGCGGCGCTGCGCGATGAGTATGCCCGCGAAGTTGCCGGCTGGATTGGCTGGAATGATGAAGCCGAGCTTGTGCAGCGCGTCCGCGAGGAGGCCAGTCGGCCACAGAATGAAAAGCGCACTCCCTACCAGCGTCGCCAAGAAGAGGCCCGGGCCCGTGAAGAGGCGGAGGAAGCGCGGCGCCGGCGCAACCCGGCACTGCCGTATCCAAACCCGCGGGACCCTGTGCTTTATGCGCAGCGTGAGGCCCTCAAGCTGGCAATTCAAGAGCCCGCTACCACCGGCCCGGTATTCGATGCGCTCGCACCTGAGACCTTTGGGCATCCGACATACCGAGCGGTATTCGACGCCATCATGGCTGCCGGGGGCGCCTGTGGGGAGGCGGCCACACAGCCACATAGCTGGGCGACCGCAATTATGGATCAGGCGCGGGAGGACGTCGTCAAGCATCTCGTGACTGAGCTGGGCGTGGAGCAAATCGCCGTCGATGCAGAGACGCTGCGCCCGTATGCGCAGGCGATTCTGGCGCGGTTGCAGGAGGTGTGGGTCGGTGACCAAATTGCACAGCTGAAGGCGATGCTCTCGCGAATGCGGCCCTCAGATGACGAAACCGCCTACAACTCGCTGTTCGCGGACCTGCTCGCGATGGAGCAGTACCGCCGCGAACTGCAAGCAGAGGCGGTCAAGGTCGTGTTTGAGTAGCTAGCGACTAGTAGGGCGGCTAGTAGCCGCGGCGAATCCACTCTTCCAAGTGCGGAGCCTCGCGGCCAATCGTCGTGTGATCGCCATGACCCGTGCGGACAGTCGTTTCCGCAGGCAGAGTCAGCAGGTTGTCGCGGATGGAGTTAATAATCGTGTCGAAATCCGAGTAGGATCGACCGGTCGCTCCAGGACCGCCGGAAAACAGCGTGTCACCCGAGAACAGCTCCGCGGCCTCCGGCACGTACAGACAGCACGAGCCAGGGGAGTGGCCCGGAGTGTTAATAATGACAACCTCCATGCCCGCAATCTCCAGGCGCTGACCGTGTGCGAGGTCCTCGTGCGCCAGGTTCGGCCAGGACTGCTCCCACAGCATCTGGTCGCCCGGGTGGACCAGCAGGGGAGCGTCGAGCTTTTCCTGCAGCTCAGGTGCCACAGTGATGTGGTCGTTGTGTGCGTGGGTGCACACGATGGCCTTTACCTTGCGGCCATCCACCGCATCAATAATCGGCTGCGCCTCATGCGCCGCATCGATGACAATGACCTCACGGTCATCGCCGAGCACCCATACGTTGTTGTCTACGTCCCACGTGCCACCGTCGAGCGAGAACGTGCCCGACGTGAGAACGTGGTCGACCCTCAAATCCTTGTTCACAGCGTCACCACCGATCGCAGTACCTTACCGGCCTTCATAGTTTCGAAAGCCTCATCAACATCCTCAATGCCAATGCGCTCCGTTACGAAGCCCTCCAACGGCAGGCGGTTTTGCAACGACAGATCTACCAGCATCGGGAAGTCCCGCTCCGGCAGGCAGTCGCCGTACCAGGACGACTTCAGCGCACCACCGCGGCTAAACACATCCGCCAGCGGGATGTCCAGCTCCATCGTCGGCGCCGGAACACCGACCAGCACAACACGTCCAGCCAGGTCACGGGCGTAGAACGCCTGCTTGTAAGTTTCCGGACGGCCGACCGCATCAATCACGACGTCAGCACCGAAACCGTCGGTCAGCTCACGCACTCGCTTAACGACGGGATCCTCTTCCCCGGTGCCCTTATCGCTCTTAGCCAGCTCCGCAGAGTTAATGGTCTCGGTCGCGCCGAATTCGCGGGCGGTATCCAACTTCTCGTCCGAGATGTCGATGGCAATAATCTTGCTAGCGCCGGCCAGCTTGGCACCGGCGATAGCGGCCGTACCAACGCCACCGCAGCCGATGACGGCTACCGATTCACCGCGCTTGACCTCGCCGGTGTTAATAGCCGCACCGATGCCGGCCATGACACCGCAGCCCAGCAGGCCCGCAACGGCCGGATCGGCTGCCGAATCGACCTTGGTGCACTGGCCCTCGTGGACGAGGGTGGCATCCGCAAAAGCGCCGATTCCCAGTGCTGGGGTGAGGACGGTGCCGTCGGCAAGCGTCATGGGCTTGGAGGCGTTGAAAGTGCTAAAGCAGTACTGTGGCTCACCGCGCTTGCAGGCGCGGCACTCGCCACAGACGGCGCGCCAATTGAGGACAACGAAATCGCCGACGGCAACATGCGTGACCTCTTCGCCAATCTCGGAGACCACGCCTGCGGCCTCGTGGCCGAGGAAGAACGGGTACTCGTCGGTGATATCGCCGTCGCGGTAAGCCAGGTCTGTATGGCAGACGCCGCAGGCCTGGATGTCGACAATGACATCGTTCGGGCCCGGGGACGGGATGTGGATATCAGTAAGTTCTACAGGTGCGCCTTTTTCGCGGGCGATAACGCCGCGCACAACGCGTGCGGTTTGCTCGGTGTTTTCGGTTCCGTTGGTTTGTTCAGACATAAGCCCCATCATATGAACGCGGTATGAAAAGTGCATGATGGAAAGCGTTTTCAGTACTGGTAGGAGCTTTGTGGGCGCTGTGTGAGGTTGCGTGGATTGTGTGGATTGCACGGATTGTGTGGATTGCGTGGATCATGTGGATTGCACGGATTGTGTGGTTTCAAGAACTCACAACAATGTCATGGCCGATGGGTATGAGATGCCTAAATTAACCTTTGACCTGGCGATTTGTGAGTTTCAGGGGGTCTGGGTAAAGTATCTATCCGTCGCAAGGAACGGCGTGGCCGAAGTATGGGTTAGCTGGTTCTTGGCGGTGAGTATTCCTCCATAGCTCAATGGCAGAGCATTCGACTGTTAATCGAAGGGTTGCTGGTTCGAGTCCAGCTGGAGGAGCCATTAAGCCAGGTCAGAGGGTTTTTCTCTGGCCTGGTTTTTCGTTTAAGAAGACGAAGAAGACAAAAAACAGACAGAAAATAATCCAAGCCCTAGGAAAGTCGGAAAAGTGTAACGCTGTCTCGGCGTGCTCTAATCCATATGCTCGATTATTCTAAAGATGTCTCAAAGGTTGTTCTTGCTAGCCGAACAATATTGGGCAAAGACCTCACTGGCTACCGGTGACGCTTACCTCCCTCGCGTCACGGCAGTGAGGTTTTACTTTTATCCAATACAGGATGTTGAGAGAAATTTTCCTAGCGGATGGACTTCGTGCACTCGTGGGGCTTACCCTCGTTGACCTGCGCAAAACCCCTGTTCGCAAATCGATTCTAAGCGGTTAAATGACAGGAGCACGTACCCTAACACCCCTTAATCGCTTACAAGGCGTTCTAGCGCATCGCCCAAAATGGCCAATAGTTAGTCAGCTGGATCTACAGCACGTAAACCCACATACCGGCCACTTGCGCCATACCGAGCACGTTCCCGCTTCTCGTCCGCTTCGTCAGCTGCAGCGTACTGGATACGCAAACGGGCACGGTCTTCAGCCGTCGAACCAAACTTCGCAGTGCGAAGTCTAAGTTCTCCAGCAAGCTTTATCTCACCAGACCAGAACGCTCCGTGAATCGCGGCGGTGTCCATAAGTTCCGACCAGTCCGACGCGCGGAAACCTGCCGCTAATGGATCGCGTGACCAACGGCGCCACCACTCCAGGGTAATTTCCGGCCACGGCTCACCACCTGGCATCGCGTCCGGTAACGCGGGCTGGGGAACTGGATTGGCTTCAATCACGCGGGTTGGAAAAGGGTCTTTGTTTCGTCGTGCTCGTAAGTGAGCTGGCTTAGGAGGTCGACCACGGCCACCCATAAGAAATCACCTGTCCTTCATTGTGAAGCTGTCAAAAGTTGTTCTGATAAATCTCTGGCGCGTGTAACGCTCAATGCCAGCGCGTCGAGTACCGGCAGACTCGGCCACGGGGCGGAAAAAGACATGAAGACCACGGCCACTAACCGACCGTTCAACGAACAGAATCGGCTCCGTCATAGCGTTGACGTAATCGCTTGCCCACGGCGCCACGACGTCCCCGTCGAAGCAATTGTCAATGTCGATACATCCGAGACCGCTACCAAGCATGACTCCAAAGCCGTCTCCAGCCGTTGACGCCTGAACTTCAGCAAACGTCGACCAGGTTCCGGGATTAGTGGAAGACGCGGGAGATCCACACGGCATGATTGGTCGCTTGCCCTCAGCCCGAACCCAGCGGCGCTCACTGCGAAACTCACTCAATGGTTGCCGAGCTTTCCTAGCTCGATGAGCTCGCTGCCTACAGGTAGCCGAGCAGAACCTCGGCGTGATGCCACGGCGATTAGTGGCATCAAACTCCTGTCCACACTGCTCGCATATCACCTTCATGCCTCTAATCTTACCCTAAAATGTCACGACTTAATAGTGTGACCAGCAGAAATAGAGGGTAAAGAAAGAACGGTCACCACAGACAAGACAAACTCCCCAACCCACCAAAACACCCCAACCAACCCCCAAACACCCACCACAACACCACACAAACACCCAAAACCACCACAACAACCCGAAACGTGGAATTCGTACCCAGCCCTAGCGCCTACGCCTTGGGGGGCTTCGGCTGGCCGTGGGGTGGGGGATAGCTCCCAGGGTCTGCTTTGTCGGATGTTTGTCCGTGGATGCTGTTCCATGCTGGGTTGGTTTGTCCTGGCGCGGGTCTTGTGGTGGTGCCCCAGCGGGTTAGTGGTGCTGGGGCTTCAGGGGGGGGGGGCTTAGTTGTCTTCGAGTCGCTTCTTGATTTCCCACATGGTGAATGGCTTCAGGTTGCCGACTCGGATTAGTGGAGGGTTTTCTGAAGGTCGTGTGATATCGCGGGTGATTTGGGTTTTCAGGACATTCCAGTCGGCGGGGATGCCTAGGCGGTCTAGTAGGCCGTTGTGGGTCTCGAGGTGGGTCTTGTCTAGGGGTAGGCCGTCTCGGTCGAAGTCGGTGGTGTCCTTGTGGGCGGTGGCGATCAGGTAGGTGGGCTTGTACTTGAGTCGGCCATGATTGAAGACTAGGCCGTCAATGAACTTGTGGGCTTCACGGGCTGCTCGGATCTGGTTCAGCGTGCGTCGTGCGTGCTGTGTGTCTCCAAGTTCTCCGTCTTCACGCCAAAAGAAGTCCGTTCGCTTGTTCGTTTTTCCGTCTTGTCGTTCTTGGTCTTCGTTGTTGATTGTTCCAATCACTGTGAAGAAGTCCATTCCGAAGATGCCTTGCTTTGGTGTGATCTCTCCTAGGAATAGGTCAATCGTCTTCTTCAGTTCTTTGCCTTCGACGAACTCTTGGTAAGTCTTCAGCTCCTTTGGTGTTGCTACTGCTGCGACTGTTGAAGGATCAGGGTCGGCGGTGCCCCACTTGTCGGCCACCTGCTGCGCTACGTTGTTGTAGTGGTGCCAGTGGGCTTGCACGTCAGCGAGTGCTTGGTCGACGCCACCGTCGTTCTTCCATTCGGTTGCGACCTGGTAGACGGCTTGCTCGGTCTGTCGCAGGCCGTCTTCCATGTAGCTGATGACGCCTTGGTGCTTGTTGTAGGCTTCAGCTTCTTTGGTGAGTGTCTGGAGGTCGAGGGCACGGTTAGAGGTAAGAAGGTCAGTGGCGGCCGTGGGGAGGTTGTAGGTCTCGGCCAGGGTGCTCTTCAGTGCCTGGATGCGGTCAAGGAGCCGGGTTAGCGGCTCGAGGGTGGTGTCGGTGGCTCCGGCGTTGTGGGCGGCGGTAACGAATCGCCTTATCTCCATTGGCTGCATTAGTGCTTCCTTTCCATGTAGTTGAGAAGTTGTTGCTTGCTCCAGACCCACACCCCGGCTCGCTTGATAGCCCCGGTATCCTTGGCTAGGCGTCGTGCTTGCCGTGTTGATACTCCGAGTAGTTGGGCTGCTTGCCGGGTGCTGATTGGGTCTGTGACTACTCGTGGGTAGTGTCGCAAAGGTGCTTGTGGTCGGACGTCCGTGTGTCCGGCTAAGGCCAGGGCTCCGATGTCGGAGATGATCTGGTCATGGGTGGGGGTTAGTCGGTATCCGTTGCGGCGCATCGTGTGCTTGCCGTGCTGCAGGAGTTCGTAGGCGGCTCTGAGTTCGGCGGGGTCAGAGAGAATGACACCACTGGTTAGTTTCATGCTGCCGTCCCCTTGTGGCGTGTAGGTTCGTCAATCCACATTCCTGCCCAGATTCCTTGCCGGTGGTCTTTGGGGAGTGTTCCTGCCGTGGTTGTGCATTCTGTGAGGACAGGGCATTGACGGCAGATTGAGCGGGCTTGGTGGTGGCGGGCTTCGCGCTGCTCCTTCGATTCGCCGTTGACGTCGCTGTCGAACAATGGTGAGTATCCAGCGCATGCGGCTCCGGCTAGTGATGCGTCACGGATAGGCAGGAGTCTTTTGGGGAGCTGTTTGGCGGACGGGAACTTATTCACAGTTGGTATCTCCCCGCTCTTCGAGAATGTCCGCGATCCCGTTCGTGAGTTTCACGGCATTGGCCGGGGGGGGGACTGATATGGCGGTCTTGGCTCCCAGGAACTGAATGAAAATGTTGCCGGGGCGCTTAAGGTCTGGCTTGACGAGCACCTGCAGACGCTCGCCATTGACGCGGTGAGCGGTGACTCGGAATTGGCTCATTGTTAGAAGATTCCTATCTTTAGCGTGTGAATATCTGTGGCGAGTTAAAGTGCTCAGGAACCGGTTCCCGTAGTTCGCGCTGGTCATAAGGTTTTTGGTCGGTTCCGTACCGGTTCACAAATGGTTCGCGGTTCCCGAAAAGCACTGTTTTTCAGTTTCTAGGCGGCCGTCTTCACGAACTGCCGAAAATCATTGATAGGTTTAACCCCAACGAGGTAGCGGCGGCGTGGAGCGTCCTTGTCGTAATTCCCGTTCTCATCCAGATTGGTGTTCTTGTATTGAATTTCCGGGTAGGCGGCGGTGAGATCTTGCGCCAGGGACTCACGGTTCTTGCTTGCGCGGCCTTCAGCTTCAGCCCACGTATGGTAGTGCTTCAGAACCTTCGACATCTCCATGAAGTCGGACGCCTTGCCGGTGACCTCAAAGCAATTGCCCTCGTCGACGAACACCTGCAGCGGGTTCGACAGCTCGCTGAAGGTGGTCTCAAAGTCGGCGCCACTTGCCGGTTCGGTGAACGTGCCCTGTTTCTGAAGCTGCTCGTAACCGGCCAGAGCCCAGTTGAAGATTCCCGGCAGCTCGGCCGTGAGCTTGTCCTTTAGATGCGGATCTTGCTCGTCCGGCTTGAAGGTGCGAATCATCTTGATAGTCAGGAACCTGGTTTGAATGGCGCCACTGGAGTCCGGCAGACGTGGCACCTCATTGGAGACCAGCACAAGACGAGTGTTTAGTCGGCCGGTCCAGTAGTCCCGGTTTTTCCGGTTGACCGAAACAGTGTCGTTTGCGACTAGGTTCAGGAGTCGCTCGGTGGCCATGCTGTTAACCTTCGCGTTCCCGCGCGCGTCCTCCAGCACGGTGACGGACTTGCCGATGAGTGAGGACAGCCCAAAATCGCTTGCCAGGTCGCGCAGCGTCGTGGTGGCAACATTGTCTGTTCCGACGAGCTGCTGGAGCATGTAGGAGATCGTGCCCTTGCCGCCGCGCTTAGCGCCGATGAGCGCAAGGAGCTTGTGGCGCGTCGTGTCACCTGTGACCAGGACACCGGCGTACTGCTGAAGTGCTTCGATGCCTGCAGGGTCGTGACCAAGAACTTCGTTTAGGAACTTCGTCCAGCGGGGACATTCTGCGTTCTTGTCGTAGGCGAATGGCAGTGACCATGTGGTGAACAGGCTCGGGTCGTGGTCTTCGAGCTGTTTGGTCTCGAGATTCAGCAACCCGTTTTCCGTAGCGATCATGGAGGTTTCTGGAGTGTTCCTGGTTCCTTCCATGCGGAACGGTGGGGTAGCAGTATCGTCTCGCTCGGTCAGAATTGCCAGCGGTTCGAGAACATCTGTGACCTTCGCGCGGTTTGGTGACCAGTGAGCCGGTAGTCCCTTGCCGTTGATGTAGATGCACTGCTCCAGTCGTTCATAGACCGGTCGGCGGACTCCTAGTTTGTTGGTGTACTCCTGCCAGCAGGTGCCGGTGTAGCGCCAGAATGCGCCACGCCAGTACACAAGAAGCGGCTGTTCTCCTGGTGCCGTGAAGCAATCAAAGATAAGGCTTCGTGCCACGCTCATAGGCTGCGTTGGTGCCGGGTAGACATTCCAGTTCTCCGGCTCTTCGAGCAGTCCTTCCTTGATTCGTTCCACAACATTCATGGAGTTGAAAGTGTTGGTCATGCTGCGACCTCCCCGGCAGCTCGGCGGGCGCTATTAATCGTCCGCATGATCTCCGGCTCCGGCAGGCCAGCGCACGCGGCGGCCGAAGCTAATTCTTCGTCAATGTTCAAACCGCGCCGGAATGCAATAAATGCGGATCTGTTCAGTGCATCATTGCGGGTTCCTGGCGCGGCGTTTGCTACGTCCTGGATTAGTTCAGCTGCTCGTCCTTCCTTGTCGATTAATGGTGTTGGTATGCGTGCCGGTCGTGCCGGTGGCCGGAAAACTGCGCGGTGTAGATGCGCCGGCAGTACCGGAAGATTCTCTGGAAGTTGGAACTCTTGCACCACGTATTCGCGGCCAGTTTTCGGGTGGATACTGCCTGGCATAACCAGGTAGCCCCTCCTGGTTTTTATGTCGATGCCTTCTCCGGCGGTTTTGTTCACGGCGGACTTATGTGGCAGTTGGAACCACACGTGCAGGCCACCCGATCCGGTGCGTGTGATAAAAGTCTTCGGCAGGCTCTTACCTCGGTTGAGGTTGCGCCATGTTGTATCACCACCGTGGCGGGGGTCGATGTCGAGCACGACAACGTTTGCGGCGGGTCGGGCTCCAATGTTGGCGCTTGGCCAGCGTGTCCACCATGATTCAATCTGTGATTGGTCGGCGGTGGCGTCCTTGTGTCCGTGGCGGGTTAGTGGTGCTTTTCCTTTGAGGGGAAATACTTCAAATCCCCAACTAGCCCACGTCGCGGCATCTGCGTATTGCTGTGACAAAACGCAATCCTCCTAGTATCGAAAATCTCCAATTGCGTCACACTGTTTCCTTGCTTTCTCCAAGCGAGCTCGGGTATTAAATTGTTCAGCCAGCCATAGTTGGAAAACTCCTTGTGGGGTTTCCGCTCCCGGTCGGAGAATCGAACTCCGTCAATGAACCGTTCCGGGATGCCGTGATGTTTCGTCACGGACTTTTGTCACACCTGCGTTTTAGGCCGCTATTGGGGTAGGGCGGTGGTGTGGAAAATCGCTGCAATCTAGGCGCTCCAGGAGGTCTGTCATGTCGAAGACGAGTTCCTTGTCGGCCTGCTCGAGCAGCTGGTCGCAAATAATGGAGGTCACTTTTTGACCTCCCAACGGTCGGCCATGTCGAGCGCCATATCTGCCGGAATGAGGAACTTCGGCCAGTGGCCTTTCATCTCTTTTTCGAGTTGCTTCATGTCCCGGCAAGCTGGGCAAGGGTAGTACTCGACGGACAGCGGTACGCCGTTGCTATCAACCTTCACGGGAGTTACCCACTGGCGGGCAATGAAGTGGCCACATGCGGCGTGGTCGCCTGCCTCGGTCCGGCGGACGATGCTGTGAGCAGCTCGGCGGCGTGGCCTTTTCGATTTAACATCCGCGCGTTGCTCGGAATTGTGTTCGAATTTTGTGGTATTCTGGTTTTGCATCGGTTAAGACTCCTAGTTCTGATGCGTCCTGGCTTCGGAATGAGAACGGCGCCTTGCAGATCCGGTACTGTAGGGCGCTTTTCTTATGCCTACCCTTCCAAGGCGGCTTCGGCCTGCTGAATGAAAAACTCCAGATCCTCCCACACTGGATCTACAGCGCTAATTGCGCTAAGAACTCGGCTACGCAGCGGATAGTCCTGATTGAAGCTAGAAGCGTTAACCACGTCCCAATGTTCCGGGTACGCGTAGGTGCTTGCCCCAAAACTTGTCATGGCTTCGGCAACCTCCTTCAGTGCCTGGATATCGTCACGTGAGAGCGGCGCCTTTGGAAGGGTGGTGTTGTAGTCATTTAGCCACTCTGCAATGTCCTTTTTGGCGAACTCTTCAGCCGTGAGGTTCTTGCAGCGCATGAAATGAACAAAGTCTTCAGCCATGGCGCGGTCAGTGAACCCGCAGGCTTGCCCCTCGATGTTTACCTCGTATCGGTAAACGGCGAAGTCGTACTCGGTGAAGTGCGAGAACTGATGGGTCAGGGAAATGTCCACAAGCTTCTTCATTGTGTTGGCTCCTTAGTTGTCGCGCTGCTCGGCTGCAGCTAGGAATTCGGCATAGGCGACACGGAAATCAAGAAGGGCTCCGGCCACCTTTTCGTCAGAGTTGGGGTTTAGACCAGCTTCGGCGGCCTTCAGAACCGCAAGCCCAAGGGTGTATCCACAATCACGCTGAAACTGTGCAAGTTCCTGTAAATCGGGCTGATGTGACATGGCTTCTCCTTAAGCTGCCTTGGGAAAACGTGGTGTGGCGATCAAGGTCAAGGTTGTTTCCAGAGGTTCGGAACCGTAGGGAGTTATCTCGGAAACGGTTCCCTGGATAATCACCCGAACCTCTCCAGTCGGGTCGGTGTCCACACTTTCGACCGTGAAGTCACGACGTGATCCATTGGCGTGATTCCAGAAATTCACGGTTCCGTCGACGAGTTCCTGCAATGTCCGGTTTGAGCCGGTTTCGACCACAAGCGGCTTCGAGTGCTTAACCGAGTGTGTTCCGGTAATTCGGTGTGAAGACGTGTTGACGGTCGACAGGATGCTGTCGGGCTGCGGGGCACTGTCCTTGTCGGGAATTTCCCCGTTAATCATTCGCAGGTCTATGACGTCGACCAGGGAACTACGGATGTTGTAGTAGTCATCCCGGCTGATGTTGGTGGGGTTGATTGGCTGGCCGTCGACTTCGGAGTCTTTGCGGCTGATTGCCAGGTGGGTGAGGTGGCGGACTGGTTCTAGTGCGGCGCCGGTTGCGTCCGCAATGTCCTTGGCAAGTCCTTCGTATGTTAGTGGCATCGGTTTTCTCCTGTTTATGCGGCGTCGGCCGGTAGTTCGTCCAGTCCGAGGAAGTCCAGGAGTGGGCGGGCGGGGATGATGTAGCGGCCGCCAATCTGATGCGCTGGTGTTGGGAAGTTTCCGTCTCGGATTGCGCGGTAGACACTTGACTGCGACATGCCGAGTAACGCGGCGGCGGTAGGAACTGTGACTGTAGAGGTCATAACTTGGCTCTCCTAGGTGGTAGTCTTGTTAGCAATTAACAGAAACAAACGAACAGTGGTGTTCATTGCTAACAAGTCAATATTGACATGATGACGATAGAAGTGACAAGTCAATATTGACAAACTAGGGTGTGGTGTTTGTCACATGTCTTCAAACTCGGTTGATAGGACTCTTGCTAGAAACCTTCTCTATCTGCGCGAATCGCGTGGAATGAGTCGAAAAGAACTAGCAGAAAGGGCGGCTATTCACGGTGCAGAATTTTCCGAAACGGCAATCAGACGCGCGGAAGATGCAAAACGGCCAATAAGGGCATCGGAGCTTTTTGCCCTAAGCCAGGTGTTTGACGTCGAGGTGAGTAACCTAATGCTCGTCGATATGACCGGACAACACCCGATAGTCCAAGCAGCTGCGCGCCTAAAAGAAACCGAGCAGCACCTTGAGGAGAATCTTCATACGCTAAGTTCAACCATCCCGCAGCTGGCGGAGGCTGTGCATGATCTTGAAGAAGCTGTAGTCGCTTTTGCAGAAGCGAATCACCTAATCGCAGAAGCCCCTCCAGCGGGGATGACCGGGCTCAAGCTTCCGAATGGAAGAATTTCTCTGCCTAATAACCATGTTGAGCGGGTGCTAGATCTGCTGGAAACCGTTCAGCCAATCGAGGAAGCGGCAATGGACCTCTATACGGACAATAACGCTGTCTTTGTGCATTATTCCTGGCACTCTTTTTCGGCTGAAGCTCTAAAACTCATGGGCGGCGGCTCGAATTAGGCCATGGGCGTCAGCGTCGACAGCAACGGTTCCGCTGGTTCCTTGGTTCATATGAACCGTACAAAAACCTATCGTGACCTCTAGGAACCACAAGAACCGGTTCTTACTAACTTTAATCTCTAGGGGAGATAACACTCATGGGGAGAGGTAGACCAGCTACCCCACCTGGCACACACGGCAAGGTCGACATCTGGCAAGAATCACCTGGCAAGTGGAAAGCCTTCACTCGGCTACGCCTTCACAGCGGACGGACAGTAACCGTTCGCGCAACGTCAACCGGCAAAGGTAAGGTCAGCAACCTCCTGGAAGAACGATGCAAGGAGCGGCTGGGAACATTCACGGCGGGAACACTCCGGCCGGAATCAAAGCTGAAAGACCTCCTTACAACATGGTTGGAACAGCACGATGTTTCCGAACGGTCGAAACGAATCTACGCGACCACCATGGATAACCACATCATTCCGGCCATTGGCGAGCTCCGGCTGAATGAGCTCAACCCCCAGGTTCTGCAGGTGTTCATTAACGAGAAGGCGCCAGGCATCGCTCCGACCTGCCGGGCGGTGCTATCGAGCGCGCTGGACTACGCGGTGCGAATTGGCGTCCTGGAAATAACTCCGTGGCGGGCTATCGTCCTGCCGAAAGGTGAGGTCACGGAAGTTGAAGTTCTCACAGGGGATGAACAGAAGGCCTATATCGCTGCTGTGAAGCGGTGGTGTGCTGGCTTCAATGTTGACCAGCCGAAAGATGCCAAGAAACCAGCTGGCAGGAGAGGGCGCGGTGGCGGGGCGGATAAGGTCATTCGGATTATCGCCGGTTCTGGACTGCGAACATCTGAAGCGCTAGGTCTACGTATCCAGGATGTTGATCCGAAGAATCGCAGAATAACGGTGTGTGGACAATCAACGTCAGACGGCAGTCGAACCAAAGTTTTGAAGAATGAGACTAGCCGTTTTTCGCATAGGGTTATCAGCATCACTCAAGATGCTGCCGATGCGATTCAGGAGCAGTTGGATCATGAGCTGGTGCAGTTTTGGGGAGAGCCATTGTTTCCGTCTCGGAGTGGAACTTATCGGACGGCCAATAATCTCAACCGTGATCTGCGTGATGCCACAGTGCGCTTACGTGAGGAACTGAAGCGTGACATTGTGCCAAAGAATTTCCGTTCGACTATTGGCTCGTACATCCGTGACCGGCATGGCGTCGACGCGGCACAGTTGCATCTTGGTCACTCAACTAACCAGGTAACCCAGCAGTATTACCTAGGTGCTCCAGAGGTTGTTGATGATTATCTGGGTGGCTCGAAGTGATATTCGTGGCGGTGTCTTGCGTCCTTGATGAGGTGTAACGCTGGATTACGGAGACAAAAAACAGACAGAAAATAATCAAAATCAATGATTTTTAAGACGCTGGCTAAAAGTAGTTGAACGTTCTACCTGCAGTTTTGACGATGATTGATGTTAAACATAACTGAAAATAGGGACGTTTAGCATCGAAGGGTTGCTGGTTCGAGTCCAGCTGGAGGAGCAATTAGGCCAGGTCAGGGAGTTTTTCTCTGGCCTGGTTTTTTATTCGCAGTGTTAATCCACTAAAACAATCATTAAATATTCGGGCCAAAGGACAAAATTCGTGTCTTTCCCCGACGCGCCCCGGCTGGTTATTGAGGGGTTGGGCCGTGGGAGTGAGCGGTCTATTTTCTATTCCGCCACTTATGGCCAAGTTTCGGGGTCTTGTCGATGGTGTCGGTGACTTGTCGATGGTTTTTCGGCACTTATGCGCACGGTATTGGCTGGGTCTCTCACATGTCGATGAGGTATTCACTTATGGCCACGCTCCAGCGCATCGATAGGTGAATACCTTGGCCACAAGTCGCTGGAGTCTTGGGCCAGAGCGCTGGAGCCGAAAGCTTGCCACTTACTCGCCACTTATGCGGGGGTTCTAGAATCCCAATAGCGCAATGACAAGTGAAGAGGAGCCATCACGGCATCGCGGCAGCACGCCACGTATGGCTCGAAGATGACGTATGGCTCGACAGTAACGTTTGGCTCTGTATACGCGACCATATGTACACATTGGCGCAACAGGTCACTTTTGGGCCATAGGCGGACAGTTAAGCCATAAATGGACAGGCGCATAGGAGGCGATGGAGCACTTTTTTTGGGGGGCACAAAGCTGCCCGAGCTAGCCAGTACCTGAGTACATAGAGACGTGGGCGCTATGAGTTCCCCAGCCGAAGCCGCAGGTGGCGCGGTTGGGCTGGGGCGCGGGGACCGTCGTAAAGCTAAAGGTTAGACCTGATCTAGGAGGTCCCAGAGTGTCGAACTGTGGATAATCTGCAGGTCGTGGGCTTCGGGCGCGACGTTGACGTGGCCAGGCATGAGCGTCACGGACGAATGCGTGTGACCGTGAACGATGCCGGTCCAACGATTAGCGTGCGGAGCCCAGCGGACGGCATTCTTGGACGCGGTCCGATCCATCAGCGCGGGGTAGTGGTTGACGAGATAGGCCTTCTTGCCCTGTTTAATCTGGAGATTCAGGCTGATGAGGTCAAAGACGTTCTGGTAGGCGCCCATCCATTCCATCTGCACCGCAGGCTGGAACTTGGGGTGAATCTGATCGTGGTTACCAGGAGTCAGAATCATGGTGAGGTTGCACGCTGACTTGACCTCGGCCAGCTTCTCCAGCGCGTAGGTATCTTCGTGAACCGAAATATGGGGGTAAGTAAAGAAAAGCGTGTCTGGTCGGTGTGTCGTCGGTGGGCACCTTTTCCATTTAGTCCCAATGCGAGTTACTGACCACGTTTATGACTGGTGACGTTGGGTCGATCTGAGTTACTGACTGCGTTTATGACAAAAATGGCCCGAAAAATGGCTTGAAAGTGTCATAAGCTCGCACAGTTTCACATTTGCAGCCCGTAAATTTTCGGGTTGTCAGTTTTGCTACTTAACCCACTCTATGCTCGGAGGGTTTTGCGCCTGTGAGCGTAACTCGATTCTCCGTTGGAGGGGGAGAGAGTCGGTCACGCTGCAGGTTCTCTCACGTAACCTGGGACGCATGAGGCTCGACAATATAACCCGCCCCTTGCTGGCGTCCTTTTTCGCCGCGGTCGCGTGGAGCGTTTTAGGTGGGCTCATCTTGCCGGAGCCCAACCTCGCCTACGACGAAGGAATTGCGTCGTGGATTGTGTCCATGCTGGTCTCAGTAATGCTGGTCGGAGCAATAGCCGTTTTCGCCGGTGATGGGTCGTTGGCTCGGGGGATGGCCAGCGCGCGGAGCATTGTCGCAGCAGCTACCGGCGCAGGAATTGCCGCGCTTGGCGATCTGGCATTCCTATTTCTCACCACGCCGCCCGATGGCCAGGACGGCCTAGCCGTCGCCTATGTCGTGTTCTTCTACATCCCGCTACTATTTCTTGGCGGATGGGCCGCCAGTGCCGCGATTAATCGGATGCGTAGGTGGCGCCGGAAAGCGAAGAAAGAAAGAGAGACCTAGCTGGCGGCCGTGAGCTAGGCCTCTAAATTTGGAGTCGCCAGCGCCTGGTGCGTCCGGTTAAGGCCGACCATTGCAACCTGCCGGGTGCGGAGGGCGTTTTTTCGGGGGGCAGAGGCAGTTGTCGACACCTTCATCGGACGTGAATCGGAATCGACAAACCGCCTAGCCCCAAGTGGGCGGATTCTTAGAACAGGCCAGTCGGGTTCTCGTCGTAAGAGACGAGCATGCACTTGGTCTCCTGGTAGTGCTCGAGCATCATCAAGTGATTCTCGCGGCCGATACCGGACTGCTTGTAACCGCCGAAGGCTGCGTGAGCAGGGTAGCTGTGGTAGTTATTCACCCACACACGGCCAGCCTGGATGCCGCGGGCAGCGCGGTAGGCGTTATTCTGGTTGCGGCTCCACACGCCGGCGCCAAGACCGTAGATAGTGTCGTTGGCAATCTCGAGAGCCTCATCCAGAGTCTTGAAGGTTGTCACGGCCAGGACCGGGCCGAAAATCTCCTCGCGGAAGAAACGCATCGAGTTGTTGCCCCTAAAGATTGTCGGCTCGACGTAGTAGCCTCCCTCCAGCCCTTCGAGCTTGGCGACGTTGCCGCCGGTGAGAACCTCCGCGCCCTCCTTCGGCCCGGACTCCAAGTAGCCGGAGATTTTGTCCAGCTGCTCCTGGGAGGCCTGGGCGCCCATCTGTACCGACGTATCCAGCGGGTTGCCGGTCTTAATCTGCTTAACGCGCTCGACCGCGAGCTTCAGGAACTCATCAGCGATGTCTTCGTGGACCAGGGCTCGCGACGGGCAGGTGCAGACCTCGCCCTGGTTCAACGCGAACATGGCCAGGCCCTCAATGCACTTCTCGCGGAACGCATCGTCGGCGTCCATGACGTCGGGGAAGAAGATGGACGGGGACTTGCCGCCGAGCTCCAGCGTGATCGGAATAATCTTGTCGGACACTGCCTTGTTGATTAGCTGGCCCACGGCAGTCGATCCGGTGAACGCAATTTTGGAGATCCGGTCGCTTGCGGTCAGCGCAGCACCGGCCTCGGTGCCGAGGCCATTGACGATGTTGAGAACGCCGTCCGGAAGCAAATCGGCGATAATCTCGGTGAGCATGAGAATCGACGCGGGGGTCTGCTCTGCTGGCTTGAGCACGATGCAGTTGCCGGCGGCGAGGGCCGGGGCGATCTTCCATGCGGCCATCAGGAGGGGGAAGTTCCACGGGATAATCTGGCCGACGACGCCGAGTGGCTCGTGGAAGTGGTAGGCGACCGTGTTGTCGTCAATCTGTGAGATGCGCCCCTCCTGCGTGCGGGTGGCCCCGGCGAAGTAGCGGAAGTGGTCGATTGCGAGCGGGATGTCAGCGGCGAGGGTCTCGCGAATGGCCTTGCCGTTCTCCCAGGTCTCGGCGACGGCAATCTTCTCAAGGTTTTCCTCCAGACGGTCCGCGATGCGGTGGAGGATCAGCGCCCGCTCGGCCGCAGGAACCGAGGCCCAGGAGTCCTTCGCCTTGTGCGCGGCGTCGAGAGCGAGCTCAATGTCTTTCTCGTTAGACCGCGGAACCCGGCAGAAAACCTCGCCCGTAACCGGGGTGGAGTTGTCCATGTATTGCCCGTCTACTGGAGGTGTCCACTTACCATCGATGAAATTTTCGTACTGCTCCTTGTACGTGAAGATTGCATCGGGGGTGCCGGGGTTGGCGTAAACAGTCATGTAGACACGTCCTTTCTATAGGGAAACAACAAACGTATGAGCCAACTTTAAATTGTGACTCGTGTCATAATCAACACTTATTTTTTCATCGCTTTTGCGAGAGATGCGATTGCTGCCGACCCTAAATCTGCCCCGACGTCGCCGTGAGAAATTCCAAAATTGCCCGCACACGGCGGTTTTCCTCGCCGGGCTCCAGATGCAGCTTCATAAAGATGTTGGACACGTGTTTCGCCACCGCCGCCCCGGAAAGCACGAGGTCATCGGCAATCTGCTTATTGGACTTGCCGCGTGCCATCAGCTCGAGCACTTCGCGTTCGCGCGCCGTTAAACTGGCTAGCCCCGATTTGCCGGACTGCATCAATGCCGTCGCCACATCAGGGTCAATCACCACGCCACCACCGGCGACGACTTCGAGCGAGCCCAAGAAGTCCAACACCTGGCCAACGCGGTCTTTGAGCAGATACCCGGTCCCGCCACTCGAGCTGCTGCCACTCGAGCCAACCCCAGCACTACCTCCAGCACCGCTCGACGAGAACAACTCGCGCGCATACGCCGGCGCCACATACTGCGACAGCACCATCACATTCAGCTGCGGATAACGCTCGCGCAACTCGACCGCCGCCCGCAGGCCGTCATCGCTCATCTTTGGAGGCATGCGCACATCGGTTATCACTAAATCTGGCAGCTCGCCCGTGTCATCAAAACGGTCATCGATGTCCGCCACCAGGCCGTGGGCAGTGTCGACCATCGCAATCACTTCATGTCCACGCTTTTCGACGAGCCCCGCGACCCCCTCCCGCAGGAGTGCCGAGTCATCCGCAATGACAATTTTCATTTCTTCTCCGCACCTTTCATTTCCACGTTTTCCATTTCTCCAATACCTGATTCCCAGCGGTTCAACATCAAAGGAATTCTGGCTATTACCTGCGTTGGCCCACCTTCGGGAGAGTGCATGGTCATCGCACCGTCGAAAGTGGCTAGACGCTCTTTCATACCCCGCAAACCGCGCCCCAATTTTGCGCCGCCAGGGCCTTGGTCCGTAATTGAAATATTCAGTGTTTGATCCGAGGTGAGCAGCACAGAAACAGGAGCGTTCGGTGCATATTTCGCCGCATTAGTCAGCACTTCTGCACAGAAAAAATACGCCGCGGCGAGCACACTTTCTTCCAATTCAGGCAGGGGATAGGGAGTGTGCACAACAACGTGAGGGCCGTATCCTTCAGCAATCTCTTCAACAGCCGCTTGCAGACCGCGATCGCGCAACACCTGCGGGTGAATTCCGTGGACTGTTCGCCGCAAAGCACGTAATCCATCATCCAAATGGCCGCGAGTTTCCGCGAGAAGCTGCATTAGTTCCTCATTGTCAGTATTGGATGCTTCCAATTCTGCAAGTCCCAATTTCATTGAAGCCGCAACAATGTATTGCTGAGCTCCGTCGTGGAGGTCATTTTCAATGCGGCGACGTTCAATCTCGAAGGCTTCGGCAATTGTTCGTCGTGAAGCGGTAAGTTCGGCGATGCGAGCGGCGGCGGATTCCTCGTAGCTGCGTTTATGCGCTTTTTCGCGGCGGTTCGCGCCGATATATTTGCGGAAATAATCCTTCAGCTCCATAGTTTCCTATGGTACGAAAGCTCTGTCTGCGGAGGAATTAATTTCCGGCATAGTAGACCTAGCACTACCGCAAAAGGAAAGTGGGCACGGTGTTGAAATCGCCTCCGTGCGAGTGAAATGAGTGCCATGACAGACAACAACAGCCCAAGAAACGCACGACTTTGTATTCGTGACATCACTAAGTCCTACAATTCCGCTCCCGTTCTCACCGGCATTTCGCTGACCATTGAGCCCGGCGAAACCGTTGCAGTCATGGGACCGTCAGGTTCTGGTAAGTCCACGCTGCTGCACTGCATGTCCGGCGTGTTGCTGCCGGACGACGGCGACGTCATCTTCGGTGACACAAAGATCAATTCGCTTTCTGACGCCGACCGCTCCGCCCTCCGCCTGCACGACTTCGGCTTCGTTTTCCAAGATGGCCAGCTCCTTCCCGAGCTGACTGCCAGGGAAAACGTTGCTCTGCCAATGATTCTGCAGGGCAAGAAGCGCTCGAAGTCACTCGCGCTTGCCGACGATGTCCTCAACCGCCTGGGGCTCAAGGACCTCACGCGCCGTCGCCCAGGACAGATGTCCGGCGGTCAAGCACAACGTGTGGCAATTGCCCGCGCGATGGCCGGCGAGCCAGGTGTCATCTTCGCCGATGAGCCGACTGGCGCGCTGGACCAGTCCACAGGCCATGAGGTCATGCAGCAGCTCACCGCGTTGGTGGAGCAGACTGGCACGACATTGGTGATGGTCACGCACGATGTGAAGGTGGCCGACTGGTGTCGTCGACGTGTGGAGATCCGCGATGGCCTGATTCACGACGACCGCATGCTGGCAGGAGCGGAGGTTACAAAGTGAGCACCGTAACTGAAGCAACAAAACCCCAGAGAATTCCTACCGGCGCACTAGCGGACTTGAGCACGCGGCTGCAGCGCGCCGGGCGTGAATCCCATTCGGGAAACGGCTGGCTGTCCGCATTGTCCGTGGTGGCCATGACCGTGAGTACCTGGTTGGCGTTGGTCGTCGTCGGTGGCACGGCGATGTTTTACCGCCGTTGGCAGGCTGAGCCAAAGCTGCCGCCGAACCCAACACCCGAGGATTACATGAATCAAGGTCAGGGCGAGATGTACCTGCAGCTGGCACTCGTGGCCTGTGTTTTTGTGATTCCGGCAATGGTTTCGCTCGTGGCACAGTCGGCGGTGCTTGGCGCTGCAGGACGTGAGCAGCGATTGGCAACTCTGCGCTTGATTGGTCTGTCTAACGGGGCAGTTACGCGCATGGTGATTATCGAAACCCTCGTATTGGCAGCTGTAGGGCTTGTCGTGGGCACGTTGTTGTCGGTGGCCACTGCGCCATTCTGGGCGATAATCAAGTTCGACAATGACTACCTGGATACCTGGGACATGTTGCTGCCCTGGTGGGGCTACCCGCTGGTCTGGGTTGCCGTGGTGCTCCTCGCACTCTTTGCCGCTGTGGTCGGTTTGCGAAGGGTGATGATTTCACCACTCGGCGTTAGCCGCAAGGAAGTGCCCAAGTCGATGAAGGCTTGGCGCATGATTGTGGCCGTTGTTATCGGTGCGATCGTCCTATACGTGATTGCCAACTCCAATATCGCGGGTGGAACCGTCACTGCCACGCTTGGTGTCGCAGCGATGATGTACCTGATGGTCTGGGCAATTGGCCTGGTGGCGCCTTTCTTTATCCAGCTTGTTGCCCGCATCTCCAGCTTCTTCGGTACTTCAAGTGATTTTGTGGCGACGCGACGAGTCGCGACTAACGCTAAGGAATCGTGGCGTCGAGTAAGTTCCATGGCCTTCCTGTCTCTGCTGCTTGGCTACACAATGATGGTGCCTGGCGAAGACAAGATTGAAGAGGTTGCAGATGTCACATTCGCGCACGATATTGCAACCGGTGTGACTATCACTTTCGTAATCGGTTTCATTCTGTTGCTGGTGTCAACGCTTTTGACTCAGGCCTCAGCCGTCTATGAAGAGGCATCGCTGACAAAGGCGCTGGACTTCATCGGGACGCCAATCAGCTTCCACCGCACGGTCACTTTCAAGCAGACATTCTTTCCCATGCTTGCGACCAGCATCTTCGGCTTTGTTATGGGTGCGCTGTTGGGAGCCACCATGTTCGGCCCGATTGCGAACGAAATCACGTTTGGTCAACGCTCACTTGTTGTTGCGCTGGCGTACCTCGTGGGAGTTGTATCAGTTGGCGCTGTGACCTTGGCGGTTGATCCGCTTCGCCACAAGTTGCTGGGTCGACAGATTCGCCATAACGACTAGTCGCCATTAAAAGGGCAGTGGAGTGGCCGGGCAGTGGTGCTCGGTGCTCGGCCAGTTCCTTAGGGTTCAACTTGAGGATTAGAGCCTGTAACCAACTGTGGTTCATCTGATAACCAAGCATTCATCTCACAACCACGTAATTTCTACCTCTGACTTTTAGCCTGAGGGCATGCGTACCTACGTGCTTGATACCTCGGTCCTGCTGTCCGATCCCCACGCCACCAAGAAGTTCGATGAGCACCAAGTTGTGCTTCCGCTGGTCGTGGTGAGTGAGTTGGAGGCCAAGCGCCACCACCCAGAGCTGGGGTGGTTCGCCCGAGAAGCGCTCCGTTTCCTCGAAGAGCTGCGTTACCGCTACGGCCACCTGGACCGGCCTGTGCCCGCCAATGATCTTGGCGGGTTTATGCATATTGAGCTCAACCACTCCGATCCCTCCATCCTTCCCGCAGGCTTCCGCACCGCCGAAAACGATCACCGCATTCTCGCTTGCGCCCTTAATCTTCAGCACGATGGACATGATGTCGTGCTGGTCACCAAGGACATTCCGCTTCGCGTCAAGGCTGGTGCGGTCGGCTTGCCTGCCGACGATTACCGCGCCCAGGACGTCGTTCTGACTGGGTACTCGGGAATGGTGGAAGTAGACGTCGACCCGGAGGAAATTGATCGTCTCTTCGCCAATGGGTTCCTTGAGCTCGAGCAGATCCAGGATCAGCCGCTGCACTGCGGCGTGCAGCTCAGCGCTGGTAGCCAGTCTGCGCTGGCACGGGTGAGCGCCCCGGGCGTCGTCAAGCTTGTGCGGGGCGATACGGAGGCGTTTGGCCTGAAGGGGCGGTCGGCGGAGCAGCGTGTGGCGCTTGACCTGCTGTTGGATGACTCGGTGGGGATTGTGTCCCTCGGCGGCCGAGCCGGTACGGGTAAGTCGGCGCTTGCGCTGTGCGCGGGACTGGAGTCGGTGCTGGAGCGCGGACTGCATCGCCGGATTGTGGTGTTCCGTCCGCTCTACGCGGTAGGTGGTCAGAACCTTGGCTACCTGCCAGGTAGTGAGGACGAAAAGATGAACCCGTGGGCGCAGGCTGTTTACGACACCCTGGAGGGATTGGTTTCAGACAACGTGATGGATGAGATTGCCTCGCGCGACATGCTGGAGGTACTGCCACTGACACACATTCGCGGTCGTAGCCTGCATGACAGCTTCGTGATTGTCGATGAGGCACAGTCGCTGGAGCGCAACGTACTGCTGACGGTGCTGTCGCGTCTTGGTAGCAATTCCCGAGTCATCCTTACGCACGATGTGGCGCAGCGTGACAACCTGCGCGTCGGCCGCCATGACGGCGTGCAGGCGGTGATTGAAAAACTCAAGGGCAACGAGCTTTTTGCACACATCACGCTGAAGCGCTCGGAGCGCTCGAAGATTGCGGAGCTCGTTACGGGACTACTCGATTAAGAGTAAGCTTGTGAGGCAGATACGTAGGAGCTGTTCCTGCGGTTACTTTCACTCGGATCGTTCGGCACGTACCTGCCGATGAAAGGTTTGTATTCACATGGCTACTGTGACTTTTGTTGATGCCACTCGCATTTACCCTGGTGCGACGAAGCCTTCTGTGGACAAGTTCAACTTGGAAATTGCCGATGGCGAGTTCCTGGTTCTGGTGGGCCCCTCCGGTTGTGGTAAGTCCACAACACTGCGCATGCTTGCCGGTCTGGAAGAGGTCAATGAGGGCAAGATTTTCATTGGAGATCGTGATGTGACCAATGTCTCGCCCAAGGATCGCGATATTGCGATGGTCTTCCAGAACTACGCCCTGTACCCGCATATGACGGTGCGCGAGAACATGGGCTTCGCGCTCAAGATTGCTGGTGTGGACAAGGACGAGATTGACCGTCGTGTCGAAGAAGCTGCGAAGACCCTGGATCTAACTCAGTTCCTGGATCGTAAGCCTAAGGCTCTATCCGGTGGTCAGCGTCAGCGTGTGGCAATGGGGCGTGCGATTGTGCGCAAGCCGCAGGTGTTCCTGATGGACGAGCCGTTGTCGAACCTGGACGCGAAGCTGCGTGTTCAAACCCGTACTCAGATTGCGGCCATGCAGCGTCGGATGGGTGTGACCACCATGTATGTCACCCACGACCAGACTGAGGCGCTGACCATGGGCGACCGCATCGCGGTCATTAACTTCGGTGTTCTGCAGCAGGTCGGTACCCCGCGGGAACTCTACGAAACCCCGGCAAACGAATTCGTCGCGGGCTTCATTGGCTCGCCTGCGATGAACCTGGGCACGTTCAACGTCTCTAATGGTTACGCCACGTTGGGTGAGGCCAAGATTAAGCTGCCGGAAGCCACACTTGCTGCAATCGTGCCGGAGGATCAGAACCAGATTATCGTGGGCTTCCGTCCGGAGGCATTCGACCTGGTCGAGGGGCCGGGCGATGACGTCATTCCGGTGCAGGTTAACTTGGTCGAGGAATTGGGCTCCGATGCATTCATGTATGGAGACCTCGTCGGTGGCGGAGCACTGAGCTCCGGATCTTCCTCTAACCCGGACGAAGAGGAACACGGTCAGGTGGTTATTCGTACCGCCCCGCGCACCGCGCCGAAGTTGGGCTCGGTAGTTTACGGCAAGATTCGTCCGGGCATGCTGCACCTGTTCTCGAAGTCGACTGGTATGCGCCTTCCGGCCTAAACTCTTTCGTTTAGATGAAATGAGTAGCTGGTAGGGCAGTGGGACAGTAAGACAGTTTTAGGAGCCACCGTGTCGGAAACTATGAAAATAGCCGCGACAACGGTGGCTTCAAAGCTTTTGCGCCTTCCTTGGCATATACCTCTGGAACAGTGGCCAGACGATTTGTTGGCCGCCCTACCTCAGGGAATTTCGCGGCACATTGTTCGATTCGTCAACTTGGATGACCGCGTCATTGCAGTGAAAGAAATTGGTGAGTTCACTGCTCATCATGAGTATCGAATGCTGCGTGACCTGGTCAGGCTCGGTGCTCCATCGGTTCGCCCGCTCGCGGTCATTACTGGCCGCAAGGATCCAGATGGCGAACCGTTAACTGCGGCACTCGTCACAGAACATCTCGAGTATTCGCTGCCGTATCGTGCAGTTTTTTCTCAACAGGTCACCCGCGAAACTGTGGTCCGCCTGATTGACTCGCTGGTAGTCCTGCTAGTTCGGTTACATCTCCTTGGTTTTTACTGGGGCGACGTGTCGCTGTCGAACACGTTGTTTCGTCGTGACGCAGACGCTTTCTCCGCCTACCTTGTCGACGCGGAAACGGGAGATTTGCAAGGCACACTCTCAGATTCCCGCAGGCTTTACGACGTTGACGTTGCCCATACCAACATCATCGGAGAGCTCATGGATCTGCAGGCCGGCGGATTCCTCGATCCTGAGTTGGACGTAATTGCGGTGGGTAGGCGCATTATTGAGCGTTATGAGGACCTGTGGCAAGAGCTGACGGGGGAAGAATCTATTGGTGTTGAGGAGCCTTGGCTTGTCGATGAGCGGATTCGCAGGCTCAACGACCTCGGTTTCGATGTTGGCGAGCTGAAAGTCACCAGTGATGGTGGCCGCGTTGTGTTCCGACCACGAGTGGTTGACGCAGGGCATCACCATAGGCAGTTAATGCGACTGACGGGGTTGGATGTTCAAGAACGGCAAGCGAGGCGGATGCTCAATAGTATGCAGACCTTTCGGTTGGCGGAAGGTCTTGAAGGGGTTCCGCTAGAGCAGGTTGCGCACCGATGGCTGCGTGAAGTTTTCGAGGCCACAATCCTGGCTGTGCCCGAGGGGCTGCGTGGAAGGCTGCAGGATGCGCAGGTTTTCCACGAGGTCTTGGAGCATCGCTGGTACATGGCAGAAAAACGCCGTGCGGATGTGCCGCTTCAAGAAGCGGTGCAGAGCTACGTAGACCGAGTGTTGCCCGGGCATCGCGACGAGTCCGTATATCTTCCGGCGAGCGATGAGGTCGAGTAGCTCTCTAGAAGCAGACTGTCGAGCGTACGATTATTTCAAAAGTGACAAGTAAACGACTCGCCAGGATATTATAAAAATATACATTCACGCCAAACAGGGGTGCTTTTGGTGGTCGGGTGGTTGTCGGGTCTGCGTGTGATTGTCGCGGCCAGGTGCTTACTTTGGTGCCGGTAGGCGGCTCTGTTCAGCGAAAACAGCTCGAAAACAGCTCAAATTCTAGGTGTGCTTTCGAGAGCTTTTGCTATTTTTCTCCTTTGCATTTGTTCACAGCTGGCTGAAGGCCAACCTAAATTGGTTTTGGTCAAGTAAGATTTTGGTGAGACCGAATACCCGCGTGGGTGGCGTCGAAGTTCGCATGAAAGGCTACTTCTAGCCGCAGGGCGGGATAATCCAATTAGGCCACGGCTGCTGGCAAATATTCGTCCGAATTGCTCGGAGGATGCCATTGAAGTGGCCTTTCTTCTCAAGGGAGAAAATATAGTGAAGAACTTCAAGCGCCTTTCAGCTCTGTGTGCAGCAGGCCTGATGGCAACCGCTGGTTTGGTTGCGTGCTCGAGTGATGATGCGGTTGCAGATGGTGGTGTCTACTTCCTTAACTTCAAGCCGGAGCAGGATGCCGCATATCAGAAGATTGCGAAGGCATACACTGACAAGACTGGTGTCCAGGTCAAGGTCGTTACTGCTGCTTCGAATTCCTATGAGCAAACTCTGAAGGCCGAGATTGGTAAAAAGGACGCGCCAACACTGTTCCAAGTCAATGGTCCGGCGGGCCTGCGTACTTGGCAGGAATACATGGCAGACATGTCTGACACTGAGATCGCACAAAACCTCAACGAGGGCATCGAGCCGCTGAAGGGCGAGGACGGCAAGGTATACGGCGTCCCGTTTGCAGTCGAGGGGTTTGGCCTGATCTATAACGAAGAGATCATGGACAAGTACTTCGCGCTGCCCGATGCCAAGGCCAAGAGCATCGACGAGATTAAGGCCTTCGGAAAGCTGAAGGAAGTTGCTGAGGACATGCAGGCCAAGAAGGACAAGCTGGGGATTTCCGGCACCTTCGCTTCCACCTCGCTCGCATCCGGTGAGGATTGGCGCTGGCAGACACACTTGGCCAACGGACCGGTTCATTATGAATTCGAGGACCTTGGCACCAAGGAAACCGCTGATGTGAAGTTCAAGTACAACAAGGAGTTCAAGAACCTCTTTGATCTGTACCTGAATAACTCCACTGTCGAAAAGACTCTGGCCCCGTCGAAGGCTGTGTCCGACTCGATGGCGGAATTCGCCCAGGGCAAGGCCGCTATGGTTCAGAATGGCAACTGGGCATGGTCCCAGATCAACGATGTCTCCGGCAACGTGGTCAAGCAGGACAAGATTAAGTTCATGCCTATGTACATGGGCCTGAAGGACGAGGATAAGACCGGCATCTCGGTTGGTACTGAGAACTACCTGACGGTCAACTCCAAGGCTTCGGAGGCTTCCCAAAAGGCAACGAAGGACTTCGTCAATTGGCTGTTCAACACCGATGAGGGCAAGAAGTACGTCGTCGAGGATCTCGGATTCATCGCTCCGTTCCAGAACTTCACTGAAGCCGACACTCCGAATGACCCGCTAGCCAAGGAAGTGGCCGCAGCAATTGAGAACGAGGACCTGACCACCATCCCGTGGGACTTCCAGTACTTCCCGTCGCAGCAGTTCAAGGATGATTTTGGCGCAGCGCTGGCGCAGTACGCTTCCGGAAAGATGCCGTGGGACAAGGTTGTCGAGACTTTCGCCGACAGCTGGAATGCGGAATCTCCGAACAATTAAATACCAGCAAATCAATGGTGATCCATTCCATCGGTGAGTGTGAAGCGAAAGCTTCTCGCGCATGAACAACCGACGGAATGAGTTCATCCAATGGCAAGGCGGAGCTCGGGGCTCGGTGACCTGTTAAACCGGTCTCGAGGCACCAGGCTCCGCCTTTAGCTTTAGGAGCGGTGTTGTAGATGCAAGCAACATTGAAAAAGTATTTCCCAATTTTCGTGCTACCCACGCTGATTGCCTTTGCAATCGCGTTCTTGGTGCCGTTCGTTATCGGTTTCTTCCTATCATTTACTGACTTCACAACCATCACTAATGCGCAGTGGGTTGGTATCGAGAACTACCAGAAGGCCTTTAGTGAGCGCGAGGGCTTCGTCGCTTCCTTCGGATTCACTCTCATGGTGGTTGTTGTTTCCATCATTACTGTGAACTTGTTCGCGTTCTGGATCGCATGGATTCTGACGCGCAAGCTGAAGGGCACGAACTTCTTCCGCACAGTCTTCTTCATGCCGAACCTTATCGGTGGCATCGTGCTCGGTTATACCTGGCAGTCGATGATTAACGCCGTGCTGGCATCGTACGGTACGACGATTGTGTCCGACTGGAAGTTCGGTTACGCCGGTCTGATCATCCTCATCAACTGGCAGCTGGTCGGTTACATGATGATTATCTATATTGCCGGTCTGCAGAATGTCCCACCGGAGCTCATCGAAGCTGCGGAGATTGATGGCGCCGGACGCTGGGAGATTCTGCGGCACGTTACTATCCCGATGGTCATGCCATCGATTACCATTTGCCTCTTCTTGACTCTGTCGAACACTTTCAAACTCTTCGATCAAAACTTGGCCCTGACCAATGGTGCGCCGGGTTCAGAGACAGAAATGGTTGCTCTGAACATCGTCAACACCATGTTCAACCGAATTGGTGTGGAGGGCGTTGGTCAAGCCAAGGCAGTAATATTCGTCGTCGTGGTCGTAGCGATCGCGATGCTGCAGCTGCGTGCTACTCGCAGCAAGGAAGTGGAGGCATAAATGTCTGTCGACGCTGCAATGACCACTGAAACGGCCACCAAGCTCCCCAAGGCCAAGCCCGCTAAGCAGGACGAGTCCAAGGTGGGAGGCGTATCTAAGGTCATCATCTACGCGATTCTGGTGTTTTTGACCGTCGTGTTCTTGGGGCCAATCGCGTTCATTATCTTCAACTCGTTCAAGTCCAAGTTCGCAATTTCAGATAACCCCTTCCAGCTGCCACTAGGTGACATGTGGGTCGGGTTCGAAAACTACGCCGTCGGCCTGATGAAGGAGGGCTTCGGCTGGGCGATCGTGTGGTCCTTTGTCATCACGATCCTCTCGGTTATTGCGATTGTGTTCTTCTCTGCGATGACGGCTTACTACATCACGCGAGTGAAGACGTGGTGGACCTCGCTGCTGTATTACCTGTTTGTGTTCTCGATGGTCATCCCGTTCCAGATGGTGATGTTCCCGACCGTCAAGATCGCCGACATGCTGCATTTGAACAACCCAATCGGCATCGTGGTTCTCTACTTGGGCTTTGGCTCCGGCTTGTCGGTCTTCATGTTTGCCGGCTTCATCAAGTCCATCCCGATTGACATCGAGGAAGCCGCGATGATTGATGGCGCATCTCCGATGCAGAACTACTTCCGCATCGTTTTGCCCATGCTCAAGCCGACTGCAGTGACTGTCGCCATTCTGAACGCTATGTGGGTATGGAACGACTACCTGCTGCCGTACCTGGTCATTGGCCTGTCTACTAAGTACAAGACCATCCCGGTTGTCGTGCAGAGCTTCGTTGGCTCCAACGGTAACCGTGACCTTGGCGCGATGATGGCAATGCTGGTGCTCGCAATCATTCCGATTGTGATTTTCTACGTCGCCACCCAGAAGCACATTATCGAGGGTGTTGCTGCGGGTGCCGTTAAGGGATAGCTGCCTAAGCGTTAGCGCATAGGACGCCAAGCACCGCGTTTTACGAAAGCGAAAGCCTCAACCGCGTAGGTTGAGGCTTTCGTCTGTTAATCAGCCTTTATTAGGATATGAACCCGTGGATAGATTTTTCAGCACCGATACAAAGTTCTACGCAGCCTGGTCGCTGTTAGCAGACCTTGTAATCATCAACCTGCTGATGATCGTCGCATCCATCCCGATAGTCACTGCAGGCGCCGCAACTCGCGCTGGAGTAGTAGTCGCTCGCGACATGGTCCGTGACGAAGGCTCAAGGCCCGTACGGCGCTTCTTGCGCGCACTGTTGGACAATTGGCGCACACCAACCGTGTGGTGGCTATTCACCTTGGTTCTCGCCAGTGGCATTGGCTATGAGTTTTACGTTATCTCCCGCGCGGACCTCGGCACTGTCGGCCTGATCTTCGCCGCAGGAGTTACCTCCGGGGCGCTAATACTGCTGGGAATTACCGCGTGGGTCTACTCGCTGTGCTCGCTTTCCGACGGTCACTCGTCGCTCCGCCGAACCCTGGCAACGGCCACCAGCATGACCGTCAAAAACCTGCCGCGGACTGCGCTCGCAGTATTGGCGCTTCTCATCGTGCCCGCGGCCATATTCTTTTTCCCGGCGAAAATCTACGCGATTGCTACCTATGTCTTCCTCATCGGGTACGCGTTGAGTTGGTACTTGGTGATGCTGGCGCTTGAGCCCGTTCTGCCAGACAATGCTGGGTAGGTTCTCCCGCTGGCCCCACTGGCCCGGCTGGCACTGACTTAATCGGTGCCAGCTCGCACACCAGGCTGTTGACAATTCTTAGCCCGCGTACTCTTTCACAGGGGGAAAATCCTCCGCCTCGACCATCTCCAGCAGTTTTTCGCGACGTGCAAAAGCGGAGCATGCGCCGACCGCCTGTACAGCTGCTGCGCCTGCTGCGGTGGCCAGGGGGACGGCGTCGTAAAGCGAGGTGCCCTTAGCCAGTTCCGCGGTGAGCGTGCCGACGAACGCATCACCGGAGCCAGTGCCGTCGACAATCTTCTCCTCTGGCAGCTTGAGCGCGGGGTGCTCGTAGATTGTCGGCTCGTCGTCGAGACCGTCGGAGTGCTGTGCGAAGAGACAGCCGTGGTCGCCCCGGAGCATGACGACACTGGGGCAGTACTGCAGAAGCGCCTCGAGCTGTGCGCGGTAGTCGGTAGCGCGGATTCCTTCGGCGATGTCCAGGCGACGGATTGTTTCCCAGGCGCCCTTCATGTTGACGATCAGCGGATCTGCATGGTCAATCAGGGCAGGTGTAACGGTTACGACCGGATTGAGGTTCAGCACCAGTCGCGCGCTGTACATGGATGCGACGGACGCGATGGCCTCAGTTGCTTCCGGAAGGAGCTCGCCCTGCGCGAGCACGACATCCGCTGATGCGAACTCGTCGACGAAATCGGTGGGGTCGGTTAGCGCATCGGCACCGCGCTGGACAAAAATCACCGGGCGACCCTTGCGGTTCGTTGCGACGAAAGCGCTGCCGGTCGGCAAATCCCAGGACGTCTGAATGGAGTGGACATCTACGCCGTGTGCGTTGAGTTCCTCGACCACGAAATCCGCTGCGCGGTCCTCACCAACCGTACCGGCCATGATCGCACGGACACCGTTATAAGCGATAGCAACGGCCTGGTTGGCGCCCTTGCCGCCCAGCATATTCGTGCCGTCATCAACGATGAGCGTGCCACCTTCTGCGGGTACGCTATCGACCTGTACCAGGGTATCTAGGTGGATAGATCCACATACAACAACTGTTGGATTCTCATTCAGGTCAGGAATCGGCTGCATAAAAATATAGGATAGTCGGGAATTCAAATCCGTGTTGGCGGCCCGAGTTTACAGCCGTCAGAGCCCGCGAATCGATGCCCTACAATCGATGGCTATGGCAAAACTGTACTTCCGCTACGGAACCATGAACAGCGGAAAATCCATCGAGGTCCTCCGCGTCGCCCACAACTACCGCGAGCGCGACATGCGACCGTTGATCGCCAAGCCGGCCGTGGATACTTTGGCTGATGGTGACGTGCACTCCCGCATCGGAATCGCGGAACGCGCGCACCTCATCCACGACGGCGATGACCTCTCCTCGCTTGCCGACGGCCACGATTGCCTTATCATCGATGAAGCACAGTTTCTTACCCCTGACCAGGTCGATCAGTTGCTGGGCATTACCCTTCGCGGTACCCCGGTGCTCTGCTACGGCCTGCGTACCGACTTTCGCACCCATGCCTTTCCAGGCTCCCAGCGATTGCTCGAAGTTGCCCACACCATTGAGGAAATTAAGACAATCTGCACTTGTGGGCAGAAGGCCATCTTTACTGCACGGTTGAATCCGGACGGCAGCATTATCCTCGACGGCGAAACCGTGGAAATTGAGGCACTCGAAGCGCCGAAGTACATCTCCCTGTGCGCCAGCTGTTACAACCGGATGTCGGGGAAGTGGGCGTGAGCTGCCTAGGGTAGTCCCGGGAGCTAGGAGTGGGACAAGAAAACGGGCGAAGAGGAAAAGGGACAAAAAGGGAATAGCCCCGGCAGTCGATGAACTAGCCCCCTTAACCTCCAACCCTGCCCAAAGACCGAACGCTTCGGGTGTTACTCGAAACTCACCATGGTGTCGTCAAATACGTGCTCTAAACACAAAGCGCCTACACGGGGCTTGACCTCTACGGACACCTGAGCTTCTTCAGTCACACCGCGATGTCCTCGGCGGTACCGGCTGTCCACCGCTCATGGCTGTGGGTGCCTCGGAATCACCGACGTACTTACAGACGCGTTACTAGTTAGGTTAGGATAGCCTTATATAAAACAAGAGTGGTTGTCTACTGAGGAGGTAACGCAGTGTCGGACGCGACTGACGAACCCACCACGGCGCCCAAGGGGCCGACAAGTCAGCCGACGGAGGATAGTGCGAACACGGGGAAACCCGCCTGGCGCATTCTCCGCCCGGTGTCCGCCCCCATCGCCGTCGCCCTTTTGCTGCAGGTGCTCGGGAGCTTGGCCAGTGCCATTCCACTGCTGGCGTTGGTCCGGATCGTCAATGAACTACTCCTAGGCACTGACAAGGTGTGGCCAGCAGTATGGTGGTTCATCGGTGGACTCGGTGGCGCACTCGCCCTGGGGTCGCTGGCGCTGCTCATCACCCATCTGGTCGACCTGCGGCTACAGGCCGAGTTGCGCGTGCAACTGGCCGACAAGCTGAGCCGACTCCCACTGGGATGGTTCGATCAGAGCTCCTCCGGACGCGTCCGCCGCATAATCCAAGACGATGTCGCGAGCCTCCACCACCTTGTCGCCCACGCGCTGGTCGAGATCACCGCGGCGGTTCTGACACCGGTGGTCGGCGTCATCGTCGCACTGACCATCGACTGGCGACTCGGGCTGTGCTGCGTGATCAGTCCGGTGGCCTACATGGTCCTGTTCTCCGTGCTCGCGCCCGGAGACATGCGCTCTGTCATGGCCCGGATTGCCGAGTCGCTCTCCGAGGTCTCCGCCGCGGTAATCGAGTTCGTCGATGGGATCGCAGTGCTGCGCGTGTTCGGGGCTGAGGAGACTGGCTCGGCGCGCTTCACCAGGGCGTCAGACGACTTCACCTCGGAGTTCCGCACGCTTGTCACACCCCAGATGCGTGCCCACGCCATCGCTCTCACGGCCCTGGGGTTGCCGGTCGTCGCGCTGACTGTCGTCGTTCCCGGTGCTGCCATGGTCGCCGCCGGGTGGAGCGATGTCGCCGACGTCGTCGTGGTCACCATGATCGCTCTGTCGCTGCCCGCCACGCTGCTCACGGTCGGGGCCGGGCAACAACACATCAACGACGGGCTAGAAGCCGCCGGACGACTCATCACCCTTCTCGACGAGCCCGAACTCCTCGTGGCTGAACATCCCCTCGAGCCCGCCGGGACCGATGTCTCGATCGAGAACGTGACCTTCGGGTACGCGCCAGATGAGCCGGTGCTGCATGGGGTGTCGCTCACCGCACGAGAAGGATCGGTCACCGCGTTGGTCGGGGCCTCTGGCTCGGGCAAATCGACCCTCGCATCTCTCATCGCCCGCTTCCGTGACGTTGACGCCGGTGCGATCCGGATCGGCAACGTCGACGTGCGCGACATCGACCCGCACGTGCTCCATCAACACGTCGGCATCCTGCTGCAAAGCCCGAGCCTGCCTTCCATGAGCATCCGCGACAACATCGCGCTCGGGCGTCCGGGCGCGACCGACGAGGACATCCAGCACGCCGCCTCCCTAGCGGCGATCGACGCGCGGATCCGCGAACTACCCCGCGGATACGGCAGCGTTGTCGGAGAAGACGCTCGGCTCTCCGGCGGTGAGACCCAGCGCGTGGCCATCGCGCGGGCCATCCTCGCCGACCCTCACGTGCTCATACTCGACGAGGCCACCTCCGCGATCGACCCCGAGAATGAGGCCGCGATCGGGCAGGCCCTCGCCGAACTGACCCGGGGACGCACGGTCATCATGATCGCCCACCGCCTTGGCACGATCACCCACGCAGACCAGATCGTCGTCCTCGACCAAGGGCGAATCGTCGAACAAGGCGAACACGAATCCCTGCTCGCCGCCGATGGGCAGTACGCCGCGCTATGGCGCAACCAGGCCGCCGTCACGGGAGGTGCTCGATGATCACGCAGATTGAACGGATCGCTGGACAAGAAGGACGCTCAACACTCCAGCGATTCACAGCAGTGGCTGTGGCGGCCGGAGTCGCACAGGGACTGTCACTGGCATGTCTGGTCCCAGTACTGGCCCACCTGGCCCAGGAGACTTTCAGCTCGACGCTCTGGTGGTTGATCGCAATGGTGGTTTGCGCCGGCGTCCATGCCCTACTCACGGTGTGGGTCACGCGCGGGAGCGTCGATTTGACCATGTCTCTGATGTCGTCGATGCATCGCCAACTGGCGCGGCAGCTCATGCGTCTGCCGATGGGGTGGTTCGATGGCGGGTCCGCAGCCAACGCCTCACGGCTCTCGGTCCGCGGCACAATGTTCGTCGCCACCGCGATCGGCGACGTGCTTGCTCCGCTCATCGGTTACGTGGCGACTCCGTTGACTCTAGTGCTCGTGACCTTCTTCCTTGACTGGCGGCTGGGACTCTCGCTCGCCGTCGGGGTCCCGCTCGTGTACGCCTCGACTGTGCTGGCTCGCTCCTGGAGTGCCCGGGCCGACGCCCGACTCACCACCGCGGAACACCGCACGGATGCCGCGCTGCTCGACCTGGCCAAGCACCAGACGGCGCTGCGCGGGGCGCGAGTGGCAGGTTCTGGCTATGCACCCCTGGCATCTTCACTTGACCGACAACGTCGCCTCGGTATGTCGGCCCAGCTGGCCTCCGCCGCATCGATGATTGTCCAGAGTGTCGTGGTACAGACGGTCTTTGGCGCTGTGGTCACCGTGGCCGTATGGCGCAGTCTCGGCGGTGTGGACCCGCTCGTGATGATCGGTCTTATCCTGATCGTCACCCAGGTAATGGGCCCCCTCCGCACACTTTCTGAACTCGGCACGGCGCTGCGCCGCATGGATCGTGAACTCGACCAGGTGGTCAATTTGCTAGACGAGCCGGGGCTACCGGAACCCGAGCAGCCAGTCCCAGCACCGACGCATCCGCCGGAGATTGCGATTGACGCAGTGCGCTTCGGCTACGGAGACGCGATGGTGTTTGATGATCTCAATCTGACTGTTGCGCCGGGATCAGTTACTGCCATCGTCGGGCCATCCGGGTCGGGCAAGACCACGCTCACTCGCTTGATCGCCCGCTTCCATGACGTGGACGCAGGGGCCGTGCGGCTCGACGGCGTGGATGTTCGCGACATGGCCAGTGCCGATGTCCTCGGGGCAACGTCGTTGGTGTTCCAGGACGTCTATCTCCTTGACGACACCCTGCGCGCGAACGTGTTGCTCGGTCGTCCAGAAGCCACGGACGCCGAGGTGAACGCCGCCGCGAAAATAGCTCGGGTCGACGAGATCGTCGATCGCTTGCCACAAGGGTGGGCGACCCGCGTCGGTGAAGGTGGCAGACTGCTCTCGGGCGGCGAGCGGCAGCGTGTGTCAGTGGCCCGCGCTGTGTTGAAGCGAGCGCCTGTGTTACTGCTGGATGAGGCGACCTCATCGCTCGACGCGTCCGCCGCCGTGGCTGTGCAGGAGGCACTGCGCGAACTCAGCGGATTGGCGACAGTGCTAGTAATCGCGCATCAGGAGCACACGTTGGCGGCTGCCGATCAGGTCGTTATGTTGGACGGCGGGCGCGTGGCCGCAGCGGGGACGCATGAGGATTTGCTAGATTCGTCGCCGGCCTATGCCCGGCTGTGGGCTCGATAGTGATAGCTAACTCGGTAACCCAAGTCAGGCGTGCCGAACGCCCGCAATGGGGGACCGAGCGGTCTTCCAGGGCTCGACACATCATCGACCCAACGGCCAACTACCAAAAGAAAACCAACATAGAGCACTTCGCCCCACGCCGCTCACCACCCACCTGCCGGAGTAACCCCACCGCCTAAAAGTGTCAACAATGTCATGAGACATCTTGGCAAGCAGGTTGCGAGACAGCAGCCCCCAAAATCGGCGCTGGGAAGCGGAAACGTCCCACAGCACACTGTCAAGAATGCTGCGAGACTTCACATCGTGCCCCCAGCAGGGCTCGAACCTGCGACAAAAGGATTATGAGTCCTCTGCTCTAACCGACTGAGCTATAGGGGCAAGGATTTGGCACTGTGAAGTGGTAATTAAGCACTATGAACCAATGCCCAAAACCTCATAGCATCATAGCAATCTGCCACCGTGCGGTGATAAAAGCCCTATAGCCAGCGACTCTGGGAGCAGTTACACAGGCCCAATGAATCTGTCCCTCGTTCTCAATGACCTCATCTCCCGGGCGGGATGAAGCAAGCTGCCTCCCCATCCTCAACGAACCAAAGCCCCCGCAAAGTTACGACTTTCGGTTGATGAATCAGTGCTTGGACACTTCTAGCATTAATCCTATGAGTACAAAACCTCCCTTGAGCAGCGCCGACGTCTCAGCCGACGCACAAGCCGGTGCCACAGCGAAAGCGAAGGGCACCCCCGTCATGGCAATCGCCAACGAGGATCAGATCGCTGAGTTCGCGGCCTCACCACAGCGATGGTGGGGGTTGCTCGTGCTCGCGGTTGGCCTCGGCATGATCGTCCTGGACGGCACCATCGTCGGTGTTTCATTGCCGACCATCATTTCGGAGCTGAGTCTCGACATCGTGGGCGCGCAGTGGATCACCACAATCTACTCCGTCGTTTTCGCCGCACTACTCCTGACCTCTGGCCGCGCTGGCGACCGCTTCGGCCGTCGAACGCTTTTTCTCGTCGGTCTGGTCATCTTCACGGTCGGCTCCGTCGTGGCCGCACTTTCCACAGCCTTGGCGCCACTGGTCATTGCCCGCGTCATCCAAGGCATTGGTGGCGCGTGCATTCTGCCATCAACACTGTCCAGCGTGAACGCACTATTCCGTGATAAAGATCGTGCCACCGCATTCGGCATCTGGGGTGCGGTCATGTCTGGTGCTGCAGCAGTCGGCCCACTCCTGGGTGGCGTGCTTACGCAGTTTGCTGGTTGGGAAGCTATCTTCTGGGTCAACGTGCCTATCGCCGTCGTGCTTTTCGTCCTTGCGCTGCGCTGGGTGCCGAACACCGCAGGCGATACCAATGGCGAGGGTCGCTTCGATGTCCTTGGCCTGGTGTTGTCTGGAATTGGCTTTGGTGCCGTGGTCTTCGGCATCATTCAAGGCGCCAAGATAGGGTTTGCTTTTCCCTCCGCACCCGTCGTCACGCTCTTGGTTGGTGCGGTGGTGCTTGTCGCTTTCGTGCTGTGGGAAAACAGTCGTCGGAAGAACGCGGATCCTGCGCTGTTGGACGTGTCGATGTTCTCCTACGCCACGTTCAGCTGGGGGAATACCACGGCGATGCTTGTCGCGGTGGGTGAGTTCGCGCTGGTCTTCGTGCTGCCGCTCTACCTGGTGTCTGCGATTGGCTTATCGACGATCGCAACCGGCCTGGTCCTGGCAGCAATGGCTCTCGGTGCGTTCTTCGCAGGTGCCATGGCGCGTCATCTGGCAGCTCGGATTACCCCGGCCGGTGTGGTGATTGTGGGCCTTGGTCTCGAGGTCTTTGGTTCGCTGCAGTTGGCGGCCGAAGAGCGCGTTGACCTGCCGCTGTGGCTCGTTGTATTTGCATTGATCGTCTACGGCCTGGGGCTTGGTCTGGCATCGGCACAGTTGACCTCGCTGGTGCTTGGCGATATTCCGGTGCGTCTGTCGGGGCAGGCATCGGCAACGCAGTCGACAATTCGGCAGATTGGTTCGGCGCTCGGTGCTGCGCTCGGTGGTATGGCGCTGACGATTGGGCTGGATCGTGAGATCGCGAAGCTGTCGCCGGGCCTGGAGCAGATGGGGCAGGGGCTGAAGGATTCCGCTGGCTCGATGCTGATTGGTCTGCGTGCGCAGGGTGCTCCCGACGGTGTGTTGGTGCCGCTGACAAATGCGTTTGCACATGCCACGCAGTTTGCGCTGTATTCCGCTGTCGGCGCGTTGACTATTGGCTTCCTCTGCTCGCTGAAGGTACTGCAGTTGCGCAGGCAGGCTGAGAATGCGCAAGCAAGCTGAGAAATCGAATTAAAGATTCGGAATATTCGGTCGTGAGCTTGTGTTGGAAATTGGTGTCACAACATCAATCGTGGCAGTCTTATCGTTTGTCTCTTAACCGGACTTGCTAGATAGAAATGACCAACATGAAAATGCTCACAAAGCGGCGTTGGCTCGATTACGGCCGAATCTCCACTTCCTCCTGTCGCTAAACACTTCGGGGCTTCCGCCTCGCTGCGCCTGTCTCTTCGAGGCTGAGCTCAGCGGCCTCGGATCCCGTCGCGCTCATTTGTCAGACGGCATAAGGCGCGGCACAAGTGTTTTCAGAGAAATAAAACTCCAGGAGGAAAAGTGAATAAATTTAAATGGGCGACCGGCTTCGGTGCCCAAGTTGTCTATGGCCTGATTATTGGTCTCATTTTGGGCTTCATGGCCCGCAGTACTGGCGATGACTCCTCGCTGCGCACAGCGCTCGACGAGGTCGGCAGTACCTACGTCACGCTGTTGAAGCTGCTCATCCCACCACTAGTTGTCACCGCAGTCGTAGTGTCGATTGCCAACCTTCGTCAGGTCGCAGGTGCAGCCAAGCTGGCTGTTTCGACACTGATTTGGTTTGCCATTACGTCCTTTGTATCGGTGGTCATCGCCATCGTGCTGGGCTTGGTCATCAAACCGGGCGTTAACTCTGGTGTGGATGCCTCGGCAGCGCAAGAGCCGAGTTCCGTGGGCTCCTGGTGGGGATTCCTGCAGAGCATTGTCCCGCAGAACTTCCTCGGCCTTGGCGTGAAGATCAGCGAATCTGACGGTGCTGTATCCGGCTCGCTGAACTTCAACGTCCTGCAGCTGCTGGTCATCGCGATTGTCTTCGGTGTCGCCGCAGTGAAGGTTGGCCCGAAGGCTGAGCCATTCATCGAGTTTTCCGGCTCTCTTTTGACCATCGTGCAGAAGGTGCTGTGGTGGGTCATCCGCCTGGCACCGATTGGTACCGCAGCCCTCATCGGCCACGCCGTCGCTGAGTATGGCTGGGAAGCGCTCGGCAGCCTGGGCAAGTTCGCCATTGCTATTTACGTTGGCCTGTTCCTGGTCATTGCAGTCGTGTACCCAGTCGTGCTGAAGATTCATGGCATTAGCCCAATCGACTTCTTCCGTCGCGTCTGGCCAGTGACCTCGCTCGGCTTCTTCACCCGTTCGTCTATGGGCGTCATGCCGGTCACTGAGCGCGTTGTCTCCCGTCGTCTGGCCGTACCGGATGAGTACGCCTCCTTCGCAGTACCGCTGGGCGCCACCACGAAGATGGATGGTTGCGCCGCCATTTACCCGGCTATCGCGGCTATCTTCGTCTCGCAGTTCTACGGTGTGCCGTTGGACTTCACGGACTACCTGCTCATCATCTTCGTCTCCGTTATCGGTTCGGCTGCAACTGCTGGTACCACCGGCGCTACCGTCATGCTGACCCTGACCCTGTCGACCCTTGGCCTGCCACTTGCCGGCGTCGGCCTCCTGCTGGCTGTCGAGCCGATTGTGGATATGGGCCGCACTGCGGTGAACGTTACCGGTCAGGCCGTGGTCCCGTTGGTCGTCGCAAAGCGTGCGGGAATCTGGGATAAGGACGAGTGGGACGCCAGCGCCAACGCCGACCTGTCGCCAGCCGACGAGTCGGACGACGAGTCTGCAGACGCGCCTGCTGAGAAGTCCGATTCCGCCGAAAAGTCCGAGTCCGCCACGCTTGCGTAGTCTTGAGGACATGACTTCTTGGAAGCCCTCTGTTCTTGCGCAAGTTGATCAGTGGCCAGTTGACACGGTCGCGGCTGCCGTGCGTGCCGACGATGGCAGTTGGCACACCCACGGAGATAGCGGTCGCGTTTTTGAGCTCGCCAGTGTGACCAAGTTGCTAGCCGCTATGGGAATGCTTGTAGCCGTCGAAGAGGGCGCGGTGGAGCTCGACCAAGAGCTCACGCCACCCGGTCACGGCGCGACTGTGCGTCACCTTCTGGCGCACGCCGGCGGGGTGAGGTTTGCCAGCCGTGAGCTGGAAAAAGAACCAGGGGAGCGGCGCATTTACTCCTCCGCGGGCTTTGAAATCATCGCCGATGCCATCGCTGCGGAGGCAGACATGCCGTTTAGTGAATACCTGCGCCAGGCCGTGTTTGAGCCGCTGGGGATGTCAGATTCCGTGCTGGATGGCTCGGCAGGGCATGGCGCGCGTAGCAGTGTCGCTAATCTCATGGTCTTCGTCGATGAGATCTTCACCCCGACTTTCCTGCACCCAGGTACCGTCTCCGAAGCGTTGACCGTGCAGTTCCCGGGCCTGAATGGTGTCGTGCCGGGCTATGGAATGCAACGTCCGGCCGATTGGGGCCTGGGCTTTGAGATTTTCGGGCACCCCGATTCCAAGCAGGGGCTGTGGTTTGGCGCCTCGATGCCCAAGGATGTCGCAGGCCACTTCGGGCAGGCGGGCACGTTCCTGTGGCTTCATCGTCCAACCGGGCGGGCGGCAATCGCCTTGACCGACCGAGCTTTCGGCGAATGGGCCAAGCCGCTGTGGACTGACTTCAACGACGAACTATGGCGTGAACTGGAAGAACACGCTGAAGATTAAGGGGATATGAGCTAAGTCGGCGTCGCTTGCGGCGCCGATTTTTCGTCTCAGCGCTAAATCACGGGTTAAGTAAAGAAAAGTGTGTCTTTTCCGGGCGTGTTGCGGTTATTTGATCCAGCCTTTTTGGATGCCGAGGTTG